>CBESZZ010000014.1:0-17439 GCA_965534055.1 uncultured bacterium
CGGCACTGGCCATGTTCGAAACAATGATGCCCGTGGTGGTCTCCGAGACGTGCACGCGGTTGACGTAGCGCCCTTCGCCGACACCACTACCGACCACGGTCACGAGATCGAGAACGCGCGACTGGTTTGCCTGCAGAGTGAGGTTCGCGAGCTGTAGCTCACGCCCGATGCGTACGAACTGAACCGGCATGCCATCCAAGCGGGCCGACCCTTCGATGAACTGGAATCCTGGTGGCAGGAAGTCGCTCAACAGAAGGTTCTGCAGCGTCGCCGTGACCGTGTTGGTGATGTCGATGCGCCAAGGCACCAGCTCACCGCGCACCACATCGATCTTCGGAGACGACTTGCGCACGATGATCGCACCTTCGAGCACGGGATCGATCGGAACATGGTTATTCACGACGTCCGGATCGCCAGCCGCGAGATCGAACTCGCGATACCAGGTCGTCGGTTCGCCACCTTGCGGGGCGGACGAGTTCATCTGCACCAAGAACGGATCAGCAACTCCCGTCGGGTCCAGGGGCATCCCTTCCGACGGCAAAACCGTCCCGGGGAAGCTTGGCAAGTAGCCATTTGGTGGCACGACCTGCAGTGAGTAGACGCCCGCTGGGAAAGCACCAACCAGATCGAACTGGTAGTAGCCGGTTGCGTCGGTCGTTTGTGATGCCTGACCTGGTAACAGGTGAATTGCAGGATCAAAGCCGGTCGGACCGGACAACGTGACAACCGCGCCAGGAACTTCCGCACGTGTGATCGAGTCGAATACCACGCCTTGCGGATCGAGCGGCAGACTCTGGTTCACAAACAAGCCGCCGTCAGGCAGTGTCAGGTTCGTGATCGTTCCGGTCACGACGCTAGCGCCGGTTCCCGGAGAGATCGCACCACCGAACGTGGTGCCCGATGGATGACGGAACCTCACTTCGTAGCCGCTTCCTGGTGGAAGCCCGTCCATGCTCCACATCCCGTTCGCATCGGTGCGCGCCGTCGCCACAATGCCACCGACCGTCGCAGAACCAGTCGAGCTCGGCGCCGTTGTGTTGCCTTGGTCGCCGAACACGAGTTCGATCAACCAGTTCTCTTGAACGGGTTCGCCCACGTCGAAGATCCGGTCATGGTTGACGTCCAACCACACAAGACCACGCAACGAGGAGCTTCCGCTGGCGCCGCCCACGGTCAGCGCAGCCTCTGGGGACGTCGCTGAGAGCCCTCCATCAGCCTGCACTTCGGCAGTATTTGCGATGGCAACGCCATCCACCGTGCCTTCGGGAACACGTGTTTCCACGGTGATTCGAACCACACCGCCTGGCGGAATGGTGCCCAGCGCAAGCCCGGAAACCAACGGTGAGTCTACGCCCACGTCTGCCCGCGGTTGACCATCAACCATCGTGCTGCTCGCCACATAGGTGGTCGGTGCCGGCGGCAGAGCGTCGGTCACCACCGCGTTGTTGGCGTCTTGCGTGCCGTCGTTGCGGACCTCTAGCGTCCACCGCACCACATCCCCGGCTTGCAGTCTGCCTCCGTTCGAATCGGTGACAGACTTCAGAATCTCGAGAGCAGCGACGTTGCCCACAGGGAACGTCGTCGGTTGGTCACCGTTCGAATCATCCGCATCCGCATCCGTTGGCTCGTCGGCCTGCTGATCGCATGAAACAACGCCTTGGTTGGCGACAAGCGTGCCTAGCGCAACACCCGCATCGATCGTTGTGCGGAAGGTAAGCAAAGCTTCCGATGTCGAAGTAAGAGTGCCGACACTCACCAGCACGTTGCCAGCACCGTCGAACGACCCAGCGTCACCGTCAGCAGCATCGGTCAACGCGATCCCTGGCAGTGGGCCGATCCCGTCCGGATCGAACATCATGGATTCGGCGATCCAGTCCACTTCTTGCGGCAACGCGTCGCGGATCACGACGTTCGTTGCATCCGCGTTGCCGCGGTTGTCGACACGGATCGCCCAGCGAATCGAGTCACTTGGGTCGAACGACCCACCGTTCTCGTCGAAGACCGTCTTCACGGCGTCCAAACTGACGCCGTTGCCAACAACGATTCGGGTCGGATCATCGTCTGCTCCGGTGTTCGGATCGTCACTTGGTTCAGTCACGACCAACAGTGAGCCGTCGCCCTCACCGCGCAGCAGAGCTTGGTTCGAGATGGAAGTTCCATCGACCACGGTCATCGCAACGTTGGTTCTGAAAGTCACGACGACGTCTTGCCCCACCAGCAGGTTGCCAACAGCCGCCCCAGCAGACTGAACCGTCATACCAACAACCAACGGCGAGGTGCCACCGACATCCGCAACGGGGACACCGTTCAGCGCCGTACTGCCCGGCACGTAGTCCGTGTTCGCCGGAATCGAATCCGTCAGCACGACGTTGGTGGCGTTCTCGTTGCCGGTGTTCTGAGCACTCAGTGTCCACAGCAACGTCTGACCTGGAGCTAGCGGCTCGCCATCGACATCCTCGACGACTTTCGTCAACTCCAGAATTGGCATCGATCCAATTTGCGTGACCGTCGGGTCGTCGTCGTCGGGATCGATCGGATCGTTGCCTTCTTCAATGCCGTTGTTGTCCCCCGGGCTACCAGAATCGGAGACGAACGCCTCGGCGTAGCCAGACACAGTGAGCCGCGCCTGGTTGGTGGCCTGAGTTCCACTTGAGATCACCGCTGCCAGATCCACGTCGAAGGCGATCACAACGGTGTTTCCGGCAGGGATCGTGAGGTCCGTCACACGCACCAACCCGGTTCCCAGTACCCCACCACTCGGATCGCTCGCGTTGATGCCGCCGGTGGGAGTTACCGTGACACCGCGAAGGGAGCTTGCGGCGTACGCCTCACCGAGAGAATCGTCGAACACGGTTGCAACTGCGTCCATAGATCCGGTGTTCGACAGCGTGACTTCGTAATGCAGCGGATCGCCAGGATCTGCAGCCGAACGATCCACCGTCTTCACCGCGGTCATGATCGGGCGACGCGTGGTCGTGCCGTGGTCATCCGTTACATCGTCTCCCGGAGTACTGGTCGTTCCACTGCCCAACGCAGCAGTCAAATCGCGCACATCCGGTCCAACGCCGCTTGAGGTATCTCGGGTTCGATACGACGTGGCCGTCGCCACGAGAGTTGCCGTGGAAGCGTCGTTGGCGTCTTCGTCGACCTGGCCGATGAAGACCACGGTTAGGGTTTCATTGGCCTCAACGCGCCCTTCAACCCCCACCAGGCTGACAACGAGTTCACCTGTGTTGCTGTCGTAAGTCGCTATCCAATCGGTGCCCTGCTGCAGGGTGACCGCGCGTCCACCCGCGATCGAAACCACTGGAGGCCCGGCAACTATTGGATCGGCGTCCCGCATGTCTTCTGGCAAACGCACAACGAACACCGGCTGCCATGCTGTTTCATCACCGCCGTTCAGCGCTGTAACCGTGAAGTCTTCAGGTGTGCCGAGCAGCGTTTCCGTCGGTCCGATGAGACTGACCAGCAGGACCGGCTCGGCGACCGTGATTTGCAGCGGCGTGGCCTGCACTGGTGGCGGCGTGACACCGTTGCCGTCGGTGAAGGTCGCGCGCGCGCTGTTCACCAAGAGATCACCGCGACCCACGCTAGGCAAGTCCTGCACCCGAGTGGTGACGATTAGCGTCAACCGTGGGTTCGGACCTGACGTCACCAGGTTGTCAAAGTCGAAGTCGATCGTTCCCGTTGCTCCAGCGGCCGGGCCACTGACAATTGCGAACGGAGCACCGGACTGAGTAGCCAAGTCCTGAACGGACGCCTGCGCGCTGACGAACGCCAGTCCGGTCGGCAACGTGTCCAAGAGGTGCAGATTGTCGAGGCGGCCCTGGCCGAAGCCGAAGATCACTTCGTAAACTGCTTCTTCACCCACGGCATACGTCGTGTCACCCGGCGCTTGGATTTGCTTCGCAAGACTCGCCACACCCGCGATGCGGATCACGGGTGTCGTATCACTGGTCGACCCGGAGCGACGGTCCGGGTTGGGTCCAACCAGCGAGAACCAATCCACGGTCCCCGTGTTGGTCAGGTTCTGGTAAGGAGCAACGGATCCAACGGTGAACGTGACCTTGAAGTCGTAGACGCCCGTGTTCGCAACGAGCGGTCCGGTGATCGTCGGCCAGCTGTAAGCAGTTGTCGTCGGCCCCGCGGTTGCCGTTGGCGTCCCCGGATTGTTCCCGTAGACCGGAGTCACCACCGGACTGGAGAGCACATTGTCGGCGATGTCCGTAATCTGGAAGTCGGAGGCTGGGCCGTCACCGGTGTTGGTCACCGTGACCAGGTAGGTGATGGTGTCGCCCTGCTGAAGTCCGACCATCGGGTCTGAGATCGTTTCCGAATCGAACGTGACATCGACCGTGATGTCGGGCTCGGTGACATCGACCGAGACACTGTTGGAGGTGATCGCCGGCATCGCCGCGCCACCTGCGGACTGGGCCCACGAAAAGGTGCCTTGGTTGGCAATCGAATTGGCGGTCGTGGTGGCAACCTGATCTTCGAGGACCGCGGTCACAGTGACGACAGCTTGCTTGTCGCTCTCAACTCGAGCGAAGACCAAGTCAACCGAGTCGGCGGAGCCACCGTTGGACGTGGTGGTCGACAAGACACCAGCATTGTCGGTGATCGTCAGCACCCGGAATCGCGGATCGATGACGTCGCGAATGCGAACATCAAAAAGATCCGCAGACACCACCGTACTTGGCGCCCTAAGCAAGAACGTCACGGTCTGGCCAATGTTCGCCGTCGACGTCAACCCGCCTTCGACGAGTTTCTCCATGTCGGTGGGAACCGTCATGGTCACAGACGCAGTTCCTCCTGGAACGTTGCCGTAAGCGCGTCGCTGCGTCGGTTGGCTACTTGGTTGGGAGAATGAGTTCGCTGCACCACTGGCACTCATGAGCACCAACCCTGCGGCCGTGTTCATGTCGACGGTGCTTTGCCACTGGAAGCGGAGCACTCCTCCCGGCGGCACTTCGGCCGCGTTTGGGAGGGTCCAAGTCGCAAGTCCGTTGACGAAGGTGGGTGCCGCGACCGCGATTGGCATGCTGCCGTCAATGGTCACGCTCACCGCAACCGGCGCGACTCCTCGTGTGCCCAGTGGCAACTGCGACTGAACCATGACGTTGTAGGCCGGTCCCGAGCCGTTGTTCGTGATCGTGGTCACGTGATCGATCGTGTCAGTCGTGCCGACGACCACGCTTTGGCCAGACACCAGCGCATACGTCGCGGCCAACACGGGCTGCTTGACCGGGAACGTGTCCCCATCATCTGCGGTCGCCTGTGCGGTTCCTGCCTGGTTCTCGTAGACCAAGCGGCTTGCCACCGGGATGGTCAGCACCGTCCCGGTCGCCGCAATCGCTGCATCATCCAAGACCCGCGCGGTGAAGACCAAAGTCAGTCTGTCGTTGGCGGCGTTGTTGTCGCCTGCGTTCACGACGGTGCCTAGCGAGAAGTCCACCGTCCCAATGGCTCCTTGCATTGGCGCGGTCCCACCCCCGGAAGAAGGCTGCGTATAGGCGAAGCCAGACGCACCCGTCCCAGGCGTGACCGTAGCGCCGCTCTCGTAGGCCAGTCCCGCGGGCAAGACAATCCGCATCGTGGTCCCGTCTGTCGTGCCTTCCTGAAGGTCCACGTCCACCGTCAAAGTGATCAAGTCACCCACTCGGAATCCGTCTGGCGAAAGCGTGTCTCCGCTCAGCGTGGTCGAGAGTGCGTAGTTGTTTGCGACAGTAGATTGGACCGACGTCCGATCGAGTAGATTGTTGACGCCGACGCTCGAACCCGTGCGCTCACCGTTCACAGCACCCGCAGTACCAACCGGGAACGCTGGGTCCAGGTTCGGTCCCGGATCGTTTGGGTTACCGCCGACACCGTCGAGCGACGTCCAATCCACGGCGAAGTTCGGCTCCAACAACTCGTCGGGTTCGACCGTGTCGAGCACGAGAACTTCGAACGTGTAGACCATCCGTTGGTTCGCGCCCAGATCGAGGTTCTGCGGAGTGGTCTGGCCGCGACCCCAACGTACCGTGTTCCCGCTCACTTGCGGTTCGCCGATCCCAGGACCACTCGTGCCCGTCGTCGTACTCGTGCGGTAGCTAAGACCCGCGGGAAGCGTGGCTACAAGATTCAGGTCAGACGCTGCATACCCTGCCATCTCGTCGAGAGTCACGGTGTACGTCAGTACCTGACCAGCATCGAACGTCGTGGCTGGATTCACGGACACCGCAAGATCGATTGATGGTTCACGCACCGTGAAGCTGAGCACCTGAGCCATCCCCATTTGGCTGCCACCGATCTCATAGATCGCGGTGTTCTGCAACCCATCGCCGTGCTGAGTTCCCGTTTGGTTGGCGACTTGCGTCAGGTACGTAATCACGAAGGTTCGACTCGCCGTGTTGCCGCCAGACATCACCGTGCGCGGAGCTCCGGAGAAATCCCAGGTGATCACGGTCGGTGCTGCACCACCTCCTGTGCTGCTGATCCCTGGTTGCGTGGTCGGTGCAATACCGCCACCAAACGTCACCACAGGAGTCTCAAGCAAGGCAAGACCCGCTGGCAGCGTGTCCCGCACGATCAGACCAGGAGACGTTCCAGCGGGGAGTGTCACATCCAGCTGGAAGCGCACTTGCTCACCGACTAACAATTCCGTGGAGCTGATTGCCCCAACCGCGCGAGCGACAACGGCTTTGGACAAGCTCACCGCAACGACCGTCACAGACCGCTGCGCCGAGTCGCTGAACTGCTGCTCGCCAGTGCGCGTTCCTGCAGCTCCAGGGTTCGTCGACTGATTTCCCGTCGGACCGGGCAACGTGGCCGTCGCCATAGTCGCGCTGTTGCTGAGGCTCTGACCAGGAATCACGCTCGTGCGCAGCTTCACCTTGTAGGTCAGAGTCAGCGTCTTGCCGGGGTCAAGGCGATCGAACGTCTCGCCAGCAACCGCTCCGCCCGTCACCATCTGCGTGGTGGACTCGTTGAAGAGAATACTGCCGAACGTCGCCGTTCCATTGCCCGCGACAAAGGTCCCTTCACCCTGCGTGTCTGCCCCGTCGACCTGCCCATCACCATCGTTGTCGAGCCCGTCACTCGCGGGGTCCAACATCTGCAGATCTACGGATCCCAGGGTGTCCGGAACCGACACGTCGTAGGCTGCCGCCGTGCCGTTGTTCGTCATCGTCACCGTGTAGAGCAAGTCATCGTCTGCTTGCGCCGTGGTGGAACCACCGCTCGTCATGTTCGTGACGGTTTTGCCAAACACCAACACCGGCAACCTCGCGGTAACCGTTGATTCGGTGTGGAGGGCAGGCGTGTTGCCGCCGGCGAATCCATCGGCTGGATCGTCTGATGCAAAGAGCTGCGCACCACCCACACCAAAGTCCCCGGTGAATTGCGAGCCAAGGTTGTGCTCCAGCGCTAGGTCGGAGCTACTGCCGAGGTTCAAGGCTCGAGTGACGATCGTCCCTGAGAACGTCCCCACACCGCCCGGAATACCGCTGAAGACCCAATCCAACGCACCAGTCGGGATCGCAGCCAGGTTCGGACTCGCAGTCGGAGTGATCTGACCAACTCCGAGATCCTGAACGAACGACACGGCGCCCATACCGGCAGGCAGGGTGTCGCGCACCGTGATGCCTGTAACCGGCGTGCCACCGAACCACTTCGCCGCGAACGTCCACGTTGCTTCCTCACCGATCGCGAGATCGGTTCCCGTGGTCTCGGGTTCGCTCGTGCTGACCAAAGCCAACACCGTGTCGACCCCAAGAACTCGCACTTCGGTCTGATCGAGAGAGTAGTTGCCACCGTCAAAGCTGCCGTCGCTCCGCAGCAACGCACCCTGGGCCTCGGCATTCATCGTCAGTGCACTGCCGTTGTCGTTCGCAGTGGCGGTGATCGTCACTTTCGCAAACTGACCAGCAAGAATCTGGCCAATCTCCGACGCTGTGCAAGACAGACCAGTGCAGTTCGCAGAGGTGTTGTCCGCACGGGTCACCACCATGCTGGGTGAGGTCCACCCGGCCCCGAGTGTGGCGGCGAACGTGACCTCGTCCGCGATCGACCCCGCATCTCCATTGTTCGTAAGGAAGAACTCAAAACTGCTCGCCATTCCGGGCCGAGCCACTTCGAACGTCGGAGCCACGGTAGTGTCGATGTCCGGAGTCGACGGATTGAGGGACACGTCCCTGCTATCGGACTGCGTCACCGCCGTGCAAGAGTCGGTGAACTGTACGGTCACGCTCAGTTGCCCAGTTGCAGGAACTGCCGGATCACCGTTGCCAACTACTTCAGGATTCACGAACGGACGGACTTCGGTATCGAAGCTCGATGCCGGAGGCAGGGCTTCGAACGTGATGTCGACACGGTCATCGTTGCGTAGAGTGAAGGACGCAGGCAACGTAAATGTCGGCGACGTTGGGGTTCCGCCAACCGTCACCACGACGGGGAGCCCGCCGGAAGTTGCCGTGACCGTGTGCGTGGGATCGATGAAGAAACCCGAGGGGATACTCACGATCGCCACGATGTCTTCGCCCAATGCTCCTTGGTTGTTGAGCCTCAGGCGAACACGCTGACGGCCTCCACCCAGCGGTGTGTTCGTCCTTCCGATGCCAGAGCCAGAGAAGTCAGGCTGCATCTCCAGCGTTCCCGCGGCGACGGGGCTACCACCAGGTCCACTGAGATTGGACTGCGCGGTTGCACCGTTGCTCAAGCAACCCCACGTGAAGCTCGACTGCGCCTGGCCGTTGCTCACGCAGGTGTTACCCAGCGTGTTCGTGATGTAGTAGGTCGCGGTTTGGCCAAGCGGCAAATCTGCGAGACTCACAGTGCCAGTCGTGGCGTTGACCACCAAAGGGTTCGCCCGATTTTCGTCCGTGACGGTGAAGTCGAGAGCACCACTGGCTGGAATCGTCTCGGTCAAACGCAGGAACTGTGCAACCGTTTGGCCAGTGTTCGTGATCCGAACCCGCCATTCCACCAGATCGGCGGCGGCTCCAAACACCATCGACGTAAAATCGTTGAGTCCCGCCCCTGCAGTGATGTTTCGCCCATCAACCACGGCGCTGATCACCGGCCGCTTCAGGTCGAGTTCGAAAGCGGCCCCCGTATCGTTCGTGGCTGCACCGCACGCCGATACCGATGTCGTTCCAGGGATCACATCGAGCGACGCCGTGTTCGTCGCTTCCGTGCTCGAAGTTGCGAACCGAACGAACACCTGATTGGGCTCCGTGGTCGAGCCTGGAACCCCCAACTCGGCGAGGGCTGGGATTGCGGTCACATCCCACCCGTAGATATCACCAGCGAGGGTCGGGTCGCCGCCGCTGCGAATCGTTGGGTCGAGATTCGTCCAGTAGACGGTCGAACCGGAATTGATGCTGACGCCAGTTGCAGCGGGAATCTGCTCGGAGACCGCCGCGTCGTAGAGGTTCGCTAGACCGATGTTCCGCACAGCGAGCGTCACCGATCCCGTACCGCACAAGTCCGCGCTGCCATCCACGTGGCTGACCTGCACAGCCCCACCGCTGAACGCAAAGTTCGGCCCAACCCCACTGGAGGATTGGTGAACGACACCGCCACACCCGTAGCTCGACTCCAGAACCACGCTGCCATTCGGAATCGCGCAAAGAGCTCCCGAAACAGGCACCGTCGTGTGCACGACCACGGACGCCTGGCCACCCGAAACAACCGTTCCTAGATCGAACAGCATCTCTTGCCCAGTACCCGTCGCGCCAGACGCTGCTCGGTTCGGTTCGAAGCCCGCGGGCAAGACCACGCGAACGGCTGTCTCGGTGCTGCTCCCACTTCCGCCGTTCACGACGTTTACGGTCCACTGCACCGCGCGCTCGGTGACTTGGATGACGGTGGGTGTACTCTGCACCTGCACGTTCGCCTCTTGGACCAATCCGGGACTGGCGGAACCGGAACCCGCGAACGAGCGTGGCGGCATCGCGGCGTAGGATTCGTTGCTGTCGTAGTCGACTTCACCCGTCACCGGCGCGATCGGTGTCGTCGCAGTCGTCGCCCTCTTTCGCAGCATGACGATGACCGAACCAGGTAGGCGAAGCTCCGGCTCCAACGTCGTGTCGAGCTCGAACTCGGGGCGCACGCCACCATTCTCCCGGTAGATCACGTTGCCGTCGAAGATCCCCGTATACCGCGGATACCCTACTGGCTGCGGCGAGATGAACTCGCAATCACCGCCGGTAGGAATCGTTAGCAGCACCGCAGAAGGGAACCGCTGGGTGCCGTTGCTCACGCTGAAGCTGGCTTCGAACGGCGCGCAGATGTCGATCATTCTCGGGACAGTCATGCCGACCCTCGCTTGACCGCGCACGATGTTCACGAAGTCACCAAGAGTGAACGAACCACCGCCACAACCACCCGTGCCGTTCAGGACGTCGAGCGTCACACGCTGCGTGAACATTCGAGTTGCGTCCGTCACTGCAAGGAACGCAGCGTCCGCGACAGTCGTCACGTAAGTGAGCGAGAACGCCGTACCGTCGACAAGGTCGACGCCGAAGAACGCAGGCGTCGCCAGGAAGTCGAGGTTGAGTTGCAGACTGCCGTTGCCGGTGCCACCAACCGGGAACGCACTCGGATCCACCGCGCGAGGTCCCATGCCGATGTCGATCATGACCGAACCCTGAATCAAGGTTTGCTCGGCGACACCTCCGAAGTCATCTACATAGGTCATGCCCGTGAACGCGCCGCCGTTGCCAGCACCGAATCCGAAGGACGCGGTGAACGGAATGAACTCACCCTCGCCGTCTTCGCGCGTTCCCACCACACCGGCGTCTGGCGCACCTGTCTCGAAGACGCCGTCCGAAGGACGCGTAACATTGAAGTTCTGCGCGATCATCCCGCCGGAGCTGTGGGTGATCAGCGTCGTCGCTGGCATTGACGTCTCATTGATCGAGCAGTTCGAGGTTGTCGCTGCCATGATCGACGCTTCAGCAACAATCCCCTGACCGCCGTTGCACGCGTTCGAATCTACGTCGAACGAAATCGGCAATATCAGCGCGTTGCTTGCGCCAATGAGATCAGCCTTGCTGACCATCCAACGGACAATCGGATCACCCATCGTGTTCACCGTCAGCATCGCGCTTGAGTTCGGTGAAGTGGTTCCCGGCGTAACGTTGAGTGCGAGCACCGAGTACGTCATGTCTACGACGATCGGATCGTTCTGTATTGCGTCCAACTCGGACCCGGAGATCGACAACTGCCAAGCAACCGTTTCGCCAGTGCCCGCGCGTTCCGGGCCAGCAAGTCCCGGTACCACGAATGGAACGTCGGTCGCCTTAGCAATCGAACTCAGGACCGTCGGCGTCGAATAGACCTGCCCACACTTGGCGCGGTAGTCCGTGAACCAAACGATCGACACCTGTTCGTTGGCTCCACACGGATCCATCCGTGTCACATCGAACGACAACGTGGTCATCCCGTTGTTCGCAAGAACGCCGTTGGAACCCACGGGGCCCGCGTAAGTGAAGACGCCACCAGCGTGAGACCAACCCGTCACGACGTTTGAAATTGCGAGCCCCTCGGTGAGGAAGTCGGCGATCAGCTTGATCTGGCCTGCCTCACCAATCCCCATGTTGGATACCAAGACTGAGGCTCGCACAGCGGTCGCGTACCGCAGAGTGAACGGCACCGCCTGGACGTCGAGCAACGGCACGGTGAGGTCGAGTGCGACAGATGCGATCTTTGAAGCGGCGGTTCGCCCCAGCTTGTCGTCGGTGGCAACCGTGTTCGTGATGTTGTCGCAGTCAGTCACCGTGGCGAGTACGCGCACAGTGAACGATTCGCCCGCGAGCAAGTAAGGCAACGTGAGTACGTCACCGTTGACCGATAAGGACGCCGGTGGCGTGGCGGGCCCCTGCTGAATCAGAGATACCAAAGCCAAGGAACCCGCGGCATTTGCGGGAAAGAGGTCCGACTCATCCACCGCGACCGCGAACAAACCACCCGAGCCAGTGTTCTGAACCACAACGTCAAACACTGCATCTTCACTGATCGCACGTGCTTGCGTCGATGGAGTCACCGCTAGCGTCGAAACCCCCGCACGAATCCACGTGTTCAAGCTCGCCCCATCGCTGCTTTGTCCGCCCCCCGGCGCACTCGCGTAGCCGAACGTGAATACCGACTGAAGCACCCCTGCCCCCACCGTGTCGGGAACACGCAACTCCAGATCCAAGTTCACCGACCCGAGCGCGGGAATCGTGGTTCCGACTGGAAACGTGAACGTGATCACATTGCCGACTTGCACCGCCGAGACCCCAGCCACGCCCGAGGAACTGCCGGGAACAAATTGGACCGATGGAGTCACGGTGACCTGCAAGCTCAGATCGTGCGCTTCCGTTCCCGTGTTGTTCACCGCAAGACGGAACACGTCACCCGCAGTGGCGAACACATCCTGCGTGCCGTTCCAAACACCGCCGATGTCCATCGACGTGCGCACCCCATCAGCCGCGATGAAGCTGGGCGTCAGCTGCGGATTCGCTTGGGCTCGGGCCCGAGGTGCGAGCAGCACGCTCAATAACACGGGAAGGGCAAACACGAACAACCGGGTCAATGACCGGACGTTCCAGGAACGACTTTGAGACATGGGAAGCCTTGGACTGGGGGGTCCCCTTGCTATCGCCCTTTTGCCTTTCATCGCTTGAGACAGGGAGCGCCCAATTCATTACAGACTCATTGACCTGGCAATGAGCCCGCAATGGGCCTCATTACATGACACCATGCCGGCGCGACAGCGTCGTCTAGTAGCCCGCGTTGCCGACCGAGACGCGCTCGTGGAGTGCGCGGATCGCCCGCACAACCTCGGACGGGTGCGTCCAGATCACCTGATGCCCCGCTGCGGCAACGGGATGCAGCGTGCTGGACGGCAGAGCGTCGTGCAGCAGCAAGGCGTGGTACTTGGGATCCACTAACTGGTCCTCTTCGCCGTACACAATCGCAACAGGGATGCTTACGAACGGGTATCGCTTGCTCTGATCCAACACGGCGCTGTAGAGCAAACGCAGGTCAATTCCGTTGTATGCGAAGTTGGACGGTCGAAGGCTGAGCGGAAACGCCGAGTCTTGCGCGTACCGATCCGGTACGGGTGAAGGTGCGAACGATTCGCGAACGAATGACGTCGCGAACCAGGAGCCGATTGGCATCGCGACCGTGTGCCGCAGGAGATGACCGAGCCCCGGAACACCGCTGACCTTCGCGGTCAACCCGATTCCGCCCGTCCAAGGGTGCGTCACGCCGCTGATCACGACTGCACCACCTAGCTCATCTCCCCACTGCAACGCGTAGGCAAGCACCAACGCAGCGGCGCAGGACTGCCCTACCAACAGAGGCTTCTTCACGCCAAGCTCCGCGAGCGCTGTGTGGAGAAACTCTGCTTGGGCAGCTGGATCTAGCTCATCGTTCGGGCCGCGCTGGCTGTAGCCATGTCCGGGTCGATCGAAGGCATACACCGTGAACGACGTCGCCAAGTCGTCCATGATGGTCGCTTCCCAGTTCTGCAGCGCGCCATACCCGCCGTGCAACAAGACGACCGGCGAACCCTTGCCGCGCACCACGTAGTGCTGTCGCAGACCATCTACCGGAACGATTTCTCCGGTCTGCGGGAAGCGACTCTCCGCGCTTCCCACCAAGATTCGCGTCGCGACAAATCCGGTCAGCAGCGCCAACACCACGAGCACGAACACAAAAGCAATCGCCCGCTTCCACAGGCCGGATCGCTGGGTTGACTGCAGGGCTCGTGGCATGATCGAGAGCGGGAAATGGCGGAAGGATCGGCAAGCGGTGGCGGTGAGCCACGGCGATCTCGCCACTCCGCGACCTGCACTTTTGGATGCGAGAACGGCGAGTTTCCGATTCGAACGAAGCCAACTCATCGGCGCTTTGGTGCCGAGACATCAAGCAGTTCGGGTCTCGAACCAATGACTCCCGGGAGCTATCCGACCAATTATTAAACAGTTGGGGTGAGGGCACATGGCGCGCTGCAGCGGGAGCCGCGCCCACCCCGTAGAATTCGCCCATGACCGACAATCCGCAGGTGCCGCAGCGCAGCCCACTCGTGCAACCCACGGAGCCGGGCAAATACGCCTGGTGTCGCTGTGGGCGCTCAGCAACTCAGCCGTTTTGCGACGGCAACCACGCCGGCACCGACTTTGTGCCGCAGATCGTCACCGTCGAGGAGTCAACGACCATCGCGTGGTGCGCGTGCAAGCACACGAAGAACCCGCCCTACTGCGACGGCAGCCACTCCAGGATTCCCGACCCGTCCTGACCGCAAGCAGAGGAATCGATCGACGGACGCGTTACCCATGCTGGATTTCGGCACACGGGTAGAGGTGCTCTCTCACCAACGACCCCGTCTCATGATGCATTCCTTCCTTCTTCTACGCGCAGCGGCGTTGTGGCTGGTTCTCCCTGGATTCCTGTGGACCGCCGGCGCGACGAGCCAGTGCGCAGATGTTGGCTCCATCGCACAGGCCGCTGCTTGGGAGAATGGACCACCTTTAAGTTGCAGCTCCCGCATGCACCCGGCTTGGCGTCAATGGACCCCGCCGCACCGGATGCTGGCACCGGTTGCCGGCATGACCCCCGGTGAAGCTCGGAGCCTGCCGCGGTTTCATGTGCAGTATCGATGCACAGGATTGCCGTTCTGGCCCGTCGTCATCGCGACCGTCCGCATCTCCGGCTACGTCGTCGACGTGCCGCAACATCCTTGCTTAGAACGCAGCGCACAAGGCTAGGAGGACGCGAACTACAGACGAGCATCCGCGATGGATCCACCGATCGCGAGTTCACTGGCGCCGCCGCCCACGGGGCGCACTTCGACGCTGCACCCCACCCGCTCCGCCATCCCTTCAACATGCGAGATCACGCAGACCTGACACCCCGTCGCCTGCAGTGCGTCCAAGGCTTCCAACGCGGTATCCACGGTCTTGGGATCCAAGGATCCAAACCCCTCATCCAAGAACAGCGACTCAATGCGCGTCCGTCCCGCGGAGAGCGTCGTGAGCCCCAGCGCAAGAGCGAGCGAGACCAAGAACGTCTCGCCCCCCGACAAACTGCGAACGCTTCGGACTGAGTCTCCGAGTTCACGGTCCACGACCTGCAGCTCAAGCGACTCCACGCCGGGCACGGCTGCTAGCTCATAGCGCGGCGCGAGATCGTCGAGGTGGCGATTCGCACCAACCAACAGGGCGTGCATCGTCAGAGACTGTGCGAACTGCTCGAAGCGCTGGCCCTGGCCATCACCCATGCGATGGCCAAGTTCGATCCAAGGCCGCAATCGCTCTCGACGCTCTTCGAGCTCAACGGTCGCGGATGCGGCGTGCTCGCGGGCGGCATCGTCCTTGGCACGTTCGTCGAGCAAGGTGCGCTGCAAGTTTGCGAGAGTCTCCGCGATCGCCTCGACCTTGGGTGCTACTGAGGCGGTTTCGAGCGGTGAAAAGATCGGTCGATTCGTTGCATCGTGTGCGATCCCATCGGCGCGTCTTGCCACAAGGAGAGCCTCAGCACTCGCGAATTCACGGTCCGCGGATTCGATCTCCGCTCGCAGCTTCGTCACCATCGCCGGATCTGCCTTCGCCATGCCGTCGAGGTCTTCCGAGGTGACGCCGAGCCGTGCGCACTGCGCGTCTCGACCAGCGACCGCCTCCGAAAGCGCTTTGTTCGAAACCAACTGAAGGTCCATCGCCGCCTTGGCTGCCGCACGGGACTCGAGCACACGCTGTTGCCCAACCCGCAAGTTCTTCGTGAGGCCTCGCAGCTCTTCAGACGCGGTTTGCAGTTCCCGCTGGACCGCCTGAATCTCTACGAGACCGCCGGAACCGTTCTCGTGGACACCTTCAGATGCGTTCGTCCCACCGTCGGCCTGCGCCCGCGGCGACAATCGAAGGCTCTCGGTCTCGTCAAGCAGTTCACGCTCGCGCTCCGCTCCCGAATCCACCGCTGCATCAAAAAGGTTGACGCTGCGTTCGAGCTCACTGTGTTGTTCACGGCCGAGGTCGATGCGATCTCGCGCCCGATCCAAACGACGAGACAAGATGGACGCACGGCGCTCTTCACTCCGCAAGGTGTCGTCATGCTGTTCCGCCGCCACACACAGCGCTTGCAGTGCCGTGCGAATCGCTCGAACAGACGCGTCCGTAGCACACGCTTCCACCCCTGTGTTTCTCGCAGGCGAGAGCTTCGCCTCGGCTGTTGCTGTTGCCTCGTGCCCTGTCGCATCCGACCCGCGAGGCGTCGCACCGCCGTGAATCCGTGCGAGCGCAGGAAACCCGGTGGGCAGTGCCACCCGCAAAGTCGACAGCTCGACCCATGATGGCATAGCATCCAGTGCGTCGGCTTGCATTCCCGGCTCTGGGGTCTCGCCCAGGGACGCTCGCGCGGACGCCGTCGCGATGCGCCACTGGCTTTCGGCATCCTCGAACGCTCGCTTCGCCGTCGCCCGCGCCTTTTCGGTGGAAGCGGTTTCTGATGCAATCCGAGCATGCCGACCGAGGAGCGCGACCCGAATCGCGTCGATTGCCGTGCGTTCGCGCTGCAACCCAGCCAACCGCTGACGCGCGTGTTCGTGTAGCGCGTTGACCGCGCTCGATTCGGCGTATGGATGCTCTTCGGAGCCGCACACCGGACATGGAGAGCCAGGCTCCAACCCGTCGCGGTGAGCCTCCAGATCGAGCGCGCGTTCCACCGCTCGCAGCGCGTGAGCCGCTTCTTCGCAGGCAGATTCTTTCGCGGCGAACTCGCGCGTCACCTTGTCGACCTTGGTTTGTACGCTTGGCAGGAGCACGTCGAGTCGACTCATTCGCGCCGCAAGATCACTCGCTTCTTGATGGCACTGCGTCCACTCATCGTGGGCGCGCAAGGCGTCGCGAAGCGTTTCGACCATCGCGTCATGGGTACGTCGCAATGCCAGCTGCTCTGCAACCGAAGGCGCACCGTCGCGAAACTGCTGTCGTTCACGTAGGACCCGCTGCATCCCCTCGAATTCATCATCAGCCGCAACCATCGCCGCGCGCGCGTCGTCACGCGCCCTGGTTGCGTGAGCGATGAACCGCGCCGAGCGAAGCTGCCAACCATCGCGGAGCTCCGCGGCGGTCGTCTCCCTGAGTTTCGCCGTCACGGCGGCCGCCTGTGCGCCCGACTCGGCGTCGGCAAGGCGCGCTCTAGCCTGCTGCACAGCAACGGTCTTTTCGCGCCCTATGGCACACCGCTCGTACTCCGCAAGAAAAGCACGGTTCTCCGCGCACGCGCGAGCAGCTTCCCGCTTGGTCAGCCACTCGGTGTGAACCTCGTCCGTGAGCGATCGCAACTGTGCAGCTTGCTGGTGCCACGTTTGCGCGTAGCGCAAATCCGCGTTGGCACGATGCGCGTCGTCCAAAGCTTCAGTCCGCAGAACCAGCTTCCGGTCCAGCACTCCCCGCTCTTCCGCATCCAATA
>CBESZZ010000015.1:0-17400 GCA_965534055.1 uncultured bacterium
TGGGCTGCGGCCAAATCCCCCGTGAACCGCATGCATAGGGCACGCTTGAAGCCGAGCCACGCTCCGTCGAGGCCCAGCGTGTCCCGCAATGCCGCCGGGTAAACCGTCAGCAGCGTGTCAAACGCCTGCAGCGCTCCTCGGTACCGGCCCTGGGCCATCATCAGGTCGCCCTGCCAAGCCAAGGCCCGTCCCGCGGCTTCGGTGGCAAAGAACCGCGACACCAGATGATCGAGAACCGAGAGGCGCGGCGGCGTGGGTTCCGCTTCGAGCTTCCGGCGAGCCTCGACCCCGAACCGTTGGCTGTAGGCTTCGAGCCCGCTGGGAGGCATTGTGCCGAGCAATTGCTGACATAACCTCCTAACAGGCCAGTAGATCCGTCCGTCCTGACTGAATACGGCCTGGTCGGTGCCGACATTTTCGAGAGCATCATCGCCCCCGATCGTCGCGCTCCCCTGCCCAGCCAAGAGGATCTCGTGTTGGCCTCGGATCAGCACAGTGCGGGGGTTCCTGCCGGGTGGCACGGCGAGGCTCCGTGGATCCCTCTTCTTCGGTTCGGCATTTTCGCCCACCTCGAGTTCCGATTCCGCAGCCGCCGCACCCGATTCGGGTTCGCCCGGCGCCGCTCCCGGTGCCTCGAGAGTCCGACCCTCAACGACGTTCTGGAGAACCTCAATGGCCCCAGCGAAGTCATCGCCCTCCAAGAACGTTCGCGCCTTCCGCAGGAAGCGGTCGACGTTGTCGTTCTCGAACATCCGCACGGTCGGACCGAAGTAACCCTCTTCCTCAGAGGTCTCCGGCGGCTTCTCAGGGTCCTGTACGAGCCGCAACCCGGCCAACGGCGCCAGCACCCGTGGCTGTTGAGCCACCAGTTCCGACGCCCCATTCATCACCAGGGCACCGCAGAAACTCCCGGTTCCCAGGCAGAAGCCAGCACCGCAACGCAGTGCTACCCGAGCCAGGCCCGCGATGAACGAAGGGGCTGTGGACGGCGAAGAGAACCAGACGGCGTGGAAGCGCCGAGTCGCGTCGTGCGGCATCGCGGCGTGCGAGGGGTGCAGATGGAGTGCGCGCCGCCGGGGCCTTGCGGGGCACCGGCGACTCTACGGGAAGGGTCGCCCGGCAGCGAGACGCCCGAGCGATGGAGAGAGTGAACTTTTGCGCGAATTGGAATCTGGCCGGGAAAGGAACCGGCCCGACGGGCGTCTTGACCTCATCGAGCGCAGCGAAGATGCACTGATCCCATCGCAGTCGGCGACCGTTAGTGTGTGGACGCTTCCCCGAGGATCCCCTTCCCCTATTTTGCAGACACCCATGCTCACGGCCCTTGCCAACCAATCGCGGCTCCCCGCCTTCGCCGCATGCATCGCTTGGACCTTGGTTCCCGCGAGCCTGGCCCAGGAGGGCACCAAACCCGCAGAAGACGCGATTTCCACTGCTCCGCAGGTCGAGCCCGAGCGACCCGCAGTGCCCGGAGGATGGAACGACGAACGCCTCAACCTCGAGGTGCAGGGGTTTCTCGACAGGGAGTTTTCCCGCCACCTGCAGACGATGGCGCGACTGGTTCAGGCGGGAGACGACTCGTATCCGGCCATCCGCAATCGCATCCACGGCGACCATCGCGAGTTCACGCTGCAGATCGAACGGTTGATCCAAGAGCTGTCGAGTCCTCGATGGGCAACCCGCGAACGGGCCGAACGCACGCTCATCGAAGTCGGAGCACGGGGTGGCGAACTGATCCGACAGCACGCGACCGAGGGCAAGAACCTTGAAGAACGCATCCGTTGCGAGCGGGTGCTGAAGGGCATCCAAGATCGCGGTATGGATGACGAAGAACGAGAGATCGCTCGCATGCGCGGCCTGACGCGAACCGCTCTGTACTTCGCAGACCGTCCGCGCATCGACCAGGCTCTGCGCAGCGCTTTGGGCCACGCCGATTCGGTCGTGCTCCGCAACACGCTGATCGCGCTCGGCATCACAGGCAACGAGCAAGCCACTGGAATCGTGGGCACTTGGGCCATGGATCCCGCGAACAGTCAGCGCGCGACGGCTATCTCCACGCTCGCAAAACTCCAAGGGGAGGATGCGGCGGACAAGGTGAAGGCTCTGCTGCGAGACGACGGCGGACTGATGACCCACCAAATCGCTTGGCTCGCCCGCAGCCTGCAGGATCGCGGTGATGACACCGCGATGGCTCTGCTCGCCACGCTCGAACAATCAAAGGATCCAGTGCGCCGCGGCCTGGCCGCGTTGCGATTCACGGCTGGCGACAACACGCCAAGGCAAGCCGTGTTCACGTTGCCCGATCGCTCAACGGTCGAAGCGGATTTCTTAGGGATGGATGGCGCGGCGTTTCGCTCGTCATCCCCCGTTGACGGACTGCCGTTCCTCATCCTGCCGTTCGCGGAATCCGTCCTCGCGGAGTTCCCCGACCAGGAAGCGGCGCCAGCGATCGCGGGGCACCGGCTGTTCCTGACGCAGGGTTCGCTGTTGACCGGCACCTTGGTGTCGATCGATCCGGAGTCCATCCGTTTCGACAGCGCTCGATTCGGTGAGCTCACTGTTTCTCGATCACGCGTGCAGGGGTTGGCGTTCGATCCAAAGCTCGATCGTTTGGTGGGCGCATCCACCCAATACGACCGTGTCCGCGGGCTGGACGGCGAGTTTATCAAAGGCGCCATCGGCTCGATGACGAACAACAGCGTCGCGATCGAAACCGAAGACGGACCAGAGACTCTCGCATTGGCAAACCTCGCCGGACTCATGTTCCGACGCCCGCAGGTGCCAACGACTGACCTCGAGCTTTACACGCGGATTGATTTGACCACGGGTGAACGGTTGCTGGCTTTCGTCGGCGGCGCGAACGCAGAAGAGATCCTGGCCATCGTGCCCGATGCACCTGCACGAGCCATTCCGCTGAGCGACGTCCGCAGCATCGAGATCGATGTCGGCGGAGGCGCGCTATGGGGCTTCACGTTGATTGCCGATTACGCCGAGAACCGCATCGTCGAGATCGACGAGAAGGGTCGTGAAGTGTTCGAGATGGCGCCGGTCTACGGCGCATGGGACGTGGAGTGCCTGGACAACGGCAACCTCCTCATCACCGAGTTCTCCGTGAGCCAAGTTCGAGAGGTCACTCGCGATGGCGAGGACGTTTGGATTTTTGACGACCTAAAGAACCCTTACGAGGCGGACCGTCTACCCAACGGCAACACCCTGATCGTCGACACCTTTGGCGGCAGAGTGATCGAAGTCAATCCGGCAAAGGAGATCGTCTGGAGCTACTCGGACGACATCCGCCCCATCGATGTCGAGCGCCTTGCCAACGGCAACACGTTGATCACCGAGAACTTGAAGGAACGAGTTTTCGAGGTCGACCAGCAGGGCAACACCGTGTGGGAGGTCGCGCAGCTCATCAACGCCAATGACGCCGACCGCTTGCCAAACGGCAACACGCTCGTCACGCTGCGCACGCTCAACAAGGTCGTCGAACTAAACTCAGAGGGCAAAGTCGTCTTTGAAATCGACAAGCTCGAAACACCAACCGACGCGGACCGCCTGCCGAATGGCAACACGCTCATCGCCGAACACGGCATGGTGCGCGAGTTCGACCGGCAAGGCGTCGAGGTTGCAAGAAGCAACATCACGTGGGCCGTCGAAGTAAACCGCTACTGACAGGTGCCAACTCGCTGCGGAGTCCAGACCAACAGCATTTCAGTGGTCCAGAATCGCAGCGACGCGTTGCTTTTCTTGAGGCGACGCTCAACCCGGCCCTGGCACGATGTAGAGGGGTCCGGCTCGTCCAGCCTCTGGGAGACGCCACCAACTGCCACCCGTGTCTACAAGTAGTTGTGTTGCATACTATTCAGCGAGGGGGGACCTTCTGTTCATAGGCTCAAGGTGATCCAGACGGAGCACGCCACGGCGATGAGTTGGTGCTGCGTCCCTGTCTGCCGTAGGAGCTCGAGCTTCTCGAGACGTTGTCGACGATCGAGACGTTGCAGGGGTGCGAGAGCGCGACACCACGGCTGAACCACTCCTCTTCCTTCATGGCGAGGACTTGCTCGAGGGTGTAGGTCCGCTCTTCGCCCTTGAGTGTGAAGGTGAGCTCGCTCGGCGCAACGTAGCTCGCCCTGAGCTTCTTGATGTAGCCCTTGATGCCCGCGCTCTTGAACGGGTAGCGAAAGATGAGGTCGCCATCGAGCTCCTGGCGATCGCTGCGAAACGGGGTTGCGGTGAGGTTCGCGACCTTCGCGTTCGGGAATCTATCGGAGACCCTCTGCCAACTTGCAGCCGCCCCGTGGAAAGCGGGCCGTGAGCTTTGCGTCGGTGTCCTCAATTGCCGCTCGCAACCGTTCTTTGGTGCCTCCGACTTCGCCCGCGCTCGTCGCGACGCATGAGGCAAGGAGACAGCCCTGCTCACCGTGCGGTTGATTCGTCGCGTCGTCGACCGCGGCGCATAGGAACCCACGCACGGCGCGAGCGATTTTGGACTCGGACTCGAACGCCACCAACGGCGCGCAGCCGCTGTTGTTCGCGTAGTGGTCGATCGCCTGCAAGTAGAGACCGTGCTTGTCGCGGAAGGCGGCGTACAAGCTGGGGCGGTTGATGCCCATGGCCTCCGTGGCGATACGTTGCCACGGACCATCCGAGCAAAGAGCGGAAGAGAGCACGGAGTCTTGCCTCGACCCATGCATCATGGAGGCATGAACGGAAAACGCCACGCGGCGACAACCATGGCTTGTATGGCCTCGGGCTTGGCGTGGGCCACAGTGTCTGTGGCCACCTTGACGACAGCTGGACGCTCGCAGGAAGCCACCTTCGGCGCCGGTGCCAACGAATCCGCTCTGCCAAGGGGCCTTGCGCGCGGCAGCGTGCGAGACCCAGCCGGCAAACCCGTGGCGAACGCCCGTGTTGCGATCGCGGTTCGCCCGCGCACCACAGCGTTTCATCATGCGTTTCAGCAGCTCTTCACCAGGGCTGCCCTGCCCTTCGCGACCACCAACCAAGCCGGCGTGTGGGCGTTCGCCATCAGCCCGAGCCTCTATCCCTTGGGCCAGCTGGACGAACTCACGATCGATCTCACCGTGGATGCTCCAGGGTTCGTGCCGTACCGAGAGAGAGTGGGCACCGGGCTGTTGCTGTTCACCGGTCGGGAGGTGGAGCTGCGGCCCGTGACGAATGAGGATCGTCTTGAGATTCAGGCTGACGGTGCGCCGTCCGGCGCGCGAATCCGCGGCTGGCGCGATGACAGTTGGCCACCGTTGTTCGAAGCGGACGTGGAACTCACCGAGAGCGACCGCGCGGAGCTCGTGCTTCCTCGCCACGCGAGCCCAACGGGGCAGGGCATGATGAACACGCCGTCCAAAGCCATGCGACGGCTTGCCAAGGATTCCCGTCGAGGCGAAGCCGTAGACGCGAAGAGCTTGCCGCGAATCACCGCTACGGTGGAACAGCGCCGGCTCGCGCTGCTGTCTCCCGGACACTCGAGAACGTGGCCCATCGGACAAGCTCCTCGGTCCAACGATGGCCGCCTGATCCGCGCGGACTCGGCACCGTCTGAGGACGGGAGTCGTATCGAAGTGATCTGGTCAAACGCGCCGTTGTCTTCCGACGACGAAGCGCGGCCCACACCACCCATCACCATGCTGCATCGGGGACCATGGGGCGGCGCCTGGCGGACGGTCAGAACCGCGTCCACATGCATGCAAGACTCCATACTTCGAGGGGTGGCTGCGTGGGCCCCGGCTTTGGCGCCGCGTTCGTGCGTGGCAGCATCGTTGAACTGAGCGAACTTCCCGAGCAGTTGACGCGACCGGCCGAGGAGCAGCCAGCGTGGGAAGTGCGCCTCGTGTCCCCCGGCAATCAAGTTCTCAGAGATGCACGATTTGAGATCTTCCCCGCTGCTGCAGTGGTCGGTCTCAACCGGGACCAACCGATCTTCGGGCTTCGGCCCACTCGCCAGGGACAGGTGAACGGCAATGCCGGCTTCGCATTGAAGCCCCGCGGCAAGGACCCCGTGGTGCTCCGAGTTTCAGCGCCCGGCCATCGCACGCGGTGGTTGTTCGATCCTCACGTAGACGTCGCCGCGGCCAAAGATGGAGCCTGGGTTCTTGAGCTTGAGCCACTTGCAGGCGTGCCCGTCCAGCTGCGAGTTCTCGCGAAGAAGCGACCACTGTCAGGCGCGCAGCTCTTTTGGTCCAACACCGCCTACGTCGCTCAGGTCCCGCGCGCCCTGCGCCACAGCGATCACGAAGGTCGCGTGCAGGGCATGCTGCCGCCTGGAGTTCACCGTGTACTCATCACCCACCCCGGGCATGCACCGGTCAACCTGGAGCTGACCGCGGACCTTGGAACCGGAATCACACCGGAAGGTCTCCACAAGAAGATCGGCGAGACGGAGTTCGCCATCGACCTGGTGCAAACCGACCACTTCGAAGCGCGCGTGACGCGGCCCAACGGCGAACCCGCCGCGTTCGAAAGCGTGTTGATCCGCGATAGCCAGCCGACGGCTATCGACATCAAGCGCGGCCCGGAGAGACGGAGCACGTTTTGGATCAACACGGACAGTCGAGGCAAACTGCAGTTCGAAGCAAACGCATCCGGCAGCGACCCCACTGTCTTGTGGCCGATTTCGAAAGCCGAGAAAGTTCAACACAACAGACTCGACGTTCAGCTAGAGGAGGCGCGATGGACGCTCCACCTCACGCTCTCGGGGCGAGCGAAGATCGAGAAGCTGCATTGGGGAGATCCACGGCCGGGGACGTCGGCACTGAAGGCTTGGGGTGAATCCGTCGTTCTTCGCGGCGTGGGTCCCGCCACCCCGGTGCTATTGCAGCTCGCGAACTCGCAGCTGCTCGTCCAAGCGCAGCAGGCGAAACCGCAAGATGGTTCATCGACGACCTATCTGGAACACGCTCGCGACCTATGCACTGTGCGTGTCTTGCTGCAAGACACCGCAAAGCAGCCGTTCATTCATCCGGTGCGCACCGCACCGAAGGAGTTTGGCACAACGCTGAAAGCGATCACGAGCAAGGTGTCGGTGCTCCATCTGGAATACTTCAATCCTGAGGTTCACCCAGATGCCGATGGCACAATTGAGTTCGTCGTGCAGCGTGGCCAGCCCATGACGGTGCAGTTGATTTCACCCTGGGCAAGACCGGCGACCTTTACCGTGACAGCGCCCATGCAGGGCGATGCACCGGATCAAGTCGTGCAGTTGGCATCCGCAATTCCCGCGAAGCTAGAGATCCCGCGAGGGCTTAGGTATCTGCAGGGTGAGCGGCTGGTTCAGGTAGGGAACGTCGCATGCCGGTTGGCGTCGCGAGTCCGTGGCGGCAAGCTCACGTTCGAACTCCCTTTCGGGGAGCTGCCCGGCTTTCATGAAGTCTCGGTAAGGGAAGCCGAGTGGACGTCCGTGCCGTGGACGGAGCCAGAGGGTGACGCGTGGCAAACGGTGAAGCTGCCGATGCAGTGAACCACTGACGCTACGAGGCGAAGAGGAACTTTAGCTGCGACGGCACATCAAGGGTGCGCAGGTGCGTCGCGTAGAGCTGCTCAAGCTCCCCGTCACCACGCTCCACAGCGTCCGCCCATAGATACAGCGAGCGGCGAATCGGCCACGCACCAGGTGCTGCGGTGGACAGCCACAGGTAAGACTTCGCCGTTCCTGAATCGCCCTGTTCAAGCAGCTCCTGCGCCCGTACCCACGCGCGCGCACCCAGGGCTTCCGCGCCCTGCTGCCAGGTTGCGGGATCGTTGGGCATCAACTCGCCCGCGACCAATACCGCACGGCGGAACCGCTCCAACGATGCGCGTTCTGCTGCGGGTAGCACGGCAGAATCGATCGCATCGACGCGCGCCGCGGCTTCCGTGAAGTGCCCAGCAAAGAAAGCTTGTCGCGCACGATCCAAAGGCATCCCGCGCATCATGACCCAACCGGCGAAGAACAATGCGACGCCAGCAGTGACTCCCAAGGCACGGCGCAAGACACGCCCGCGACGGTTGAATGCTGCGCGAAACTCCGGATCGCTCTCCCAGCGCAACAGGGTCGCGACGCGTTTGCGTTCGCTTGGATGCCGCAGACTCGAACGGTGCGCAGAAGTTGGTGCAAGTTGTCCGACGCGATGCAGTGCGCGAATGCACGATTCGGAACCGCCAAGCGCCGCGGCCGACAACACGTCTGCCTCATGCTCGAAACGATGGGCAAGCAGGCGGAGGCACACCAAACCTACGCCAAGCACCACCGCGGCGATCATTAGCTGCAACCAGATGTCGAGCGCGCCGAGATCGAACCCCGACAACGCGAACAACAGACACATCGGGATGAACAGGAACGCGACGAGGAACAACATCGGATGCCGCGCGCGCGCATGACCAACTTCGTGCGCGACCACCCCCTGCAGCGATGGCAAGTCGAGGATCGACAACAACCCGTCCGTCAAGACGAGATACCGCGGCCAGGGCAGAGGCCCAACCAACATGGCGTTGACCATTCGATGGTCGGTGTTCATCGCCAACAACGAGCGAGCCGAGAACCCAAGCCGAGAAGCCGTCGCCCGAAGCGGCGCAGCAACGCTCTGAGGCAAGTTAGGCGTCGTGGAGAACACGAGACGAAACAGCAGCGGCAATGCCGCAACGAACAGCATTCCGAGGATCAGAACACCCACGGCCTGCCCTAGGTTCGTCCGCAGGAAGAACGTCTCGACCGCCGGAAAGAACACCAACGCGTCAACCAACGCGGCCGTGCCCAAAACGGGTACGAGAAGAAACACCTTGCCCGGCAACCGACGGGGGCCCATGGGCACCGGAGTATCCAACCCCCTGCGCGCCAAGGCGTGAGCCACCCGGTCCTCGCCCACACGCAGCGAAACCTCCATGAGCACAAGTGGCAGGATCAGGAGCACTAGCTGCGCCAACCAAGAGTTGGGAACCCAAACGTCGACCCACTCCGGCAGGCGTCCGAAGTAGAGCAACACCGCAAGCACAGCCGGCACCGTGAAGGGCGTCCACGTCAACACGGCTCTGGTGAGTCGATGAGGTGAGGTTCGCCGCACCATGAACAGCGCAAGCCTGGTGCACAGCACCGGCACCAAGAGCAGCGGCAACCACGGCGCTAGTCGAGCTAGTGACCCCGCGCCTGGAAGCAGCGGTTCAAACTCGCCATAGGTCGCGATCAGCACCACGCCCAAAAGAAACGAAAGCGTGAACGTCAACGCAGCAGGAGCAGATAGGCCACCGCGGATCGACGGATTGGCGACCGAGAAGGCGAACTTCGACGACGCCCGGACAGATCAGACATCGCGGTCGCGATCGGGTTGCGAAGAGGGCGTCTTCGTCGTTTGCGAGTCGGGGGATGAACTGTCAGGAAACGCCCGTTGCATCAGACGACCGAATCGCGGCGAAGCCCGCAGCGAAGCAATCTCGGGATCGTTGCGCAAGAGCGACTCTTCGATGGCCGCCGATGCATCAGACTCGTCGCTCAACTGAAGGTCGATGGCTTTCTCCATCTCCGTCAAGCCAGCTTCTGGGTCGTCGCTCAACGCCAAGAAACATGCGGCGTCGTAGTAGTCGCTCGGCCTGAGTTCCACGGCACCGCGTTCTGCGGCGCGCACATAACTCACGGCCAGTCGAGCTGCCTGCGGATAGAGCCTCAATTGGTAGCAAAGGTCGGCACGTTGCGACAAGAAGTACAGCGCGTTGTCCTCGCGTCCCTCGGATTCTTCCGACTGTTGCTCTGCAACCAGTCGAGCTAGCCGCGCATCCGCGAGGGCCGGTTGCCCCCACTGATGCAGCGCGCCTTCCGCAACCTGGCGCATCGTTTCGCTCTCCAGGGTGGTGTCGCGCGCCAAGGCTTCCATCCCCTTGAAGACGCTGGTCGGAGGCTGCTTCGGCCAATAGTCACGCATCGCGTAGATCACCCGGTTGCGCTGCGTGTCGAGATACCAATCGGGGGTCGCAAACACGAGCGTTTCGAGCAGCTTGCCCGCCATAGGTTCGAGCAAACGCAACGGTGCGTATTGACCGGCGAACACCACCCCGGACTCGATTTGCCCATCCATGAACTGCAGCGCGGCGTGCGTGATGATCGATTCCAATCCGCGCACCTCACGTTGCGCGGACGGCTCAGCACCCGGAGCTTGAAACGCAGCAGCAGCCCGCCGTGTGCGTTCGCCGAGATCCTCCAAGCCCGCGTGCCCAGCTGCGAGAACGAGCTTCACGGTCCGCTCGAGCCGCTCCTGTTCGGACTGATCGGACGCGACCCACGCGTCGACAGCGGCGCTTGCGGCTTTGCGCTTCTCTTCGCTGCTCAGCTTCGCAGCCTGCGGCTTCGCGTCGCCAGGAGTTATGGGTCTCTGAGTTCCGGGTTTCTGGGGCTCGGCTGCGGGGTCCTGGGCCAACCCGGCGGCGGAACTCGAGATTCCGGCCATGACCCAAAGGGCGATGATGGGCGACGCACTTGCACACACGCCCACCTGGAGCAGCAACCGCTTGGTGGATTGGGACTCGGTCGAATCGTGCACGCGCATGATCAGGTTGTACCCGATCCTGAGCACTCCACGACATCCCCCATGCTCGCGTCCAGTGATGAAGTGAGAGTCGCGACGATCCTCTCCGCAGTCGCACGCGCCGAAGCATCCGATGCCGCGGCTATGACGCGCACGTCGACGCCGTCGACAGCAACCTCAGCTGCGAGCGTGCGTGCGTAGCCGTGCGCGGCCAACTTCGTCGCGGCGAACAACGCTTCATCAGACGCCGCAGCGTCGGCGGAGCTCTGCTCAGCGATGTTCGCGCCGGTCAAAATGATGCGTCCAGCCTTGCGGCGACGCATCGCCGGAAGCACCGCTCGCACCATGATCAAGGGCTCAAGCAAGTTGGTGCTGACCATCTCCTGAGCGGCCTTCGCAGTCTCTCGCCCGGCGGGTGCGGTGATTCGAACGTCGTGCACCGAGATGAGTGCGTCGATGGGGCCATGCGAATCCGCAAGGCCTTTCGCAAAACCCACCGCGGCCTCAGCTTCGCCGATCGGGACCAAACCCACGAGCGTGGGATGGTCCGCATGACGGGCCTGCATCTTCTCGACCTGCCACGGTCGGGCGCACGGCAGCCCAAGCGCCGCGCCGGCGTCGAGCAATCGCTCGGCGACGGCATCGCCCAACTCCGACGGTGCGCCGGCGAGTAGCACGACGCGTCCGCGCAGGCCGGCGTTTGCCGGAGGGTCGCCGCTAGATTGCGGCAACTTCCGATCGTTCAGAATGACACCTTGGGGGTGGCGCGTTCTTCGGGCATCTCGATCTCGAACGACTCGGCCTGCTGGAAGCCGAATGCTCCGGCGAAGATGGAGCTGGGGAACTGCTCCACCCGGTTGTTGTAGCGCAGCACCGAATCGTTGTAGGCCTGGCGGGCGAAGCTGATGCGGTTCTCGGTCGTCGTGAGTTCTTCCTGCACCTGCATCATGTTTTGGTTCGCCTTCAGGTCAGGGTAGTTCTCCGAAACCGCGAACAGCGAACGCAAGGTTCCCGTCAGCATGTTCTCGGCCTTGGCTTGGTCTGCGACCGAGCCAGCGTCCACCGCCATTTGCCGCGCCTTGGTTACAGCTTCGAGAGTTTCTTTCTCGTGCTTCATGTAACCCTTGGCCGTCTCCACCAAGTTGGGGATCAGGTCATGACGGCGCTTGAGCTGCACGTCGATTTGAGACCACGAGTTCTTGGTCTCGTTGCGAGCCGCAACCAAGCTGTTGTAGATACTGATCGCCCAGAAGACGAGCAGCAGCACAATTGCCAGTGGGATGATCCAGTAGAGATGAGACACGGTAGGTCCTCGGTCGTTGCACTCGGTGCGAAGCGGAATGGGGCGTGATCGACGGGTGTTGATTCCGTCAGCGCGACGCCGACGGCAGCGGTACCGTCCCGTGGAAGACCGTACGGGCCGGCCCGGAGAGGACAAGGCCAGATTGCCGTCGCTCGACGCAGAGCGTCCCTCCCAGCTCTTCAACCCAGATTCGCTCGGCACTGACCCGTCCCGACGCCCACGCGGCCACCACGGCGGCAACAGCGCCGCTGCCACACGCCCAAGTCTCACCGCAACCCCGCTCGAGGGTTCGCACCGCCAGCCGATCGGCCGCTGCGAGAACGACCGCTTCGACGTTCACACCGCCGGGAAACCGGGGGTCGGTCTGGAGCGCCTGCCCGACCAATTCCAGTGGCCACGCGTCCAATCCACCCTCGTCCAGGAAGACCACCGCGTGCGGATTGCCGACGTCGACACGTCGAAGGCACCGCCCATCTAGCGGATCTGAGATCTCGAGCCCCAAGGGTTCGTCCGCGTTTCCCACTACCGGATTGAGAATGGCAACGTGGCAGGCGCGGGCGACGGGATCCACCGCCGAGCCGGCCACCGAACCTCCGTGCCGCCAAGTCGACTCGAGCCTCACCGCATGCACACCCGCATCGCTCGCGAGTAAGAACTCGTCGTCCACAACCAAACCTTCGTCTCGGGCGAACCACGCGGCGCATCGAACCCCGTTGCCGCAGAACGAACCCAAGGTTCCGTCCGCGTTCCACATGGTCATGCGCACCGCGGCATCAACGTGCGGAGCTGGAGCATCGTTGGTTGCTTCGCCGCAGCACGACTGCACGAGAAGCAACCCATCCGCCCCCACACCAAACCGCCGATGGCAAAGCGCGGCGACGTGCCTCGAGACCTCCGCGCGGGTCATCGCACCCGGTTGAGGCTGCAGGACGACGTAGTCGTTGCCGGCACCTTCCATCTTGGTGAACGACAACTTCGGGAGGGTTGTGTGCACGTCCACCGACATCATGGATGCCCCGTCTCCCCGCCGGCTCCACTCACCGTTTGACGGTCACCGTGCGGCTCGTGAACGTGAACGGGAGCAAGATCGGCAACAGCAACCAATCGATCAAACTCGTGGTCGTCTCGATTTCGTAGCTGGTCAGTCGATCCGCCATGCGCGACTCATCCACTTCGTTCACGCGGATGAGGCCGAAGAACACGTAGAACTGCCGCTGCATGCTCTCACCAACGCCGGTGGGCCCTAGCCCCACGCGGTGCGTATGCGTCAGGCAGCTCGGCAAGGTCGCGAGGCATGCGAGCAGCACGAGTCCCGCCCACCTGCGTTGCGGGGTTTGCGCGGAAGAAGAGGTCCGGGAGCGACGGGTCACCGAGGCTTTGTAGCAGTTGCGTGCTCGCCGGGAGAACCCAAACCACCCAAACCCCGGCCGCGAACAGCTCTACGGGCTTTCTCGCTCCGGTGGCGGCCACGGCGGGCCAAAGATCGGCGGCTCTGCGAGCTCATCTGAATCGAGCTTGTGCCCCACCAGACGGTCGCGCCTAAGTCTCCGCCCAAGCGCCAGTGCCAGGAGAGGCACGCTGAAGATCATCAAGTAGGTGAAGCAGTGCGGCAGCAAGGCGCGCCACGCTGCGCCCGATCCGTGGAGAAGGTAGTTCTCCCACAGCAGATGCCAATCCACTCGCGAGCTTCGCGTCGCCGCGAGCAACGCGGACTCGAAGGTCGTCTCACGATCGATCGCAGCCAAGATCTCGAAGAGCTTGGTTCGCCCGAGCTCACGGTCCAAGAAACCGATGAACGAGTGGCTTTGCCCATAGGCGAGACGACGCGCGTCTTCCTCTTCGGGGAATCGCCGCTCGAGCTTGCTCCACGACGTCAAGCGTTTGGTGCGCACGCGAAACACCAGATCTTCTTCTGGTGCCCCGAACAACGTCACGGACGCCAAGGTCTGCGCCAATCCCTCATGCAACCAAAGCGGCACATGCGCGCCCGGACGCAAACTGGTGAACCCATCGAGCAGCACGTGCACCAGCTCATGGTCGACCACCTGCTGCAGTCCGTCTGGCGGGACCAGGACACGCACCGCGTCGAGCACGATGTGGATCTCCTGAGGGTCGCGATCGAGGATCGCAAAACCCGGTGCTTCGGAGATGACGCCGGACGCACCCCGCGCAGGCAATGTGGCTTGCGACCGATGCAGAATCACCTCGGCACGCACCAAGGGCCGAGCGGCGAACCACGGCTTCAAACGTTGCCAGCCCCGCTCCACCGCCGCCCGCGCTCGCTCCAAGTTGGCGGCCGAAACACCCTCCGCGCCTCGGACGACCGGAATTGATCCAGTTTGGTCCGGGCCCTGAGCACCGAATGCCGGCAAGAACTCAAAGGCTACGGCGCTGTCGACCACCGGCATGGCCGTGGCGTAGGCAGGGAGGGCAGCGGTCGGCGTTGGACACGGCCAGCGGCCTGGTGCTGGCACAGAAACGAGCAGAGCGAGCCCGAAGTCGCGGATGGCTTGGAAGATCACGGTAGGGTGCGCGTCAGAACTGTCCCGGCCGGATCACGCGCGCGCGTCGGAAATCATGCGGGTAGGCGGTCTTTGCCGCTAGCCGCCAACGCGAGGCACCCCGGCATTCCGCTTTTGTTTGGAGCCCTCGATGTCCATGTCCCTACGTCCGCTCGCTTTCCTGCTTCTCGGTGCCGCAATCCCCCTAGGCATCAGCGCCACAACGAGCGCGCCGCAGGACCCGGTCCCCGAGGAGAAGGTGACCAACGTGCGCGTCGCGCAGATCCAATACACCAAGCCAGACGGCACCATCATGGAGTTGGAAGCGAGCACGGTGCTGCAGCTGCGCTTGATCACCGGCAAGGATGCCGGCTATTGGGTGGAGATCTACTTCCGCAACGGCGACTACACCCTGGTTCGGCCTGAAGGGTTCTCGCTTCTGCGCTCCGGCGCGGAAGGGCGCGAGATTCGCCTCATCCGATCGGTCGGCACAGACAACCTCGTCTATCCTGAGCTGAAGTAGACCCGTCGACCGGCGTTTGCGCGTGGCGCAGCCCGCGCCACACACGATGTCAGCTGCGCTTGAACAGCGGCAGTTTCTTGAAGCGTTCGCCAAGCACCACTTCGCTGTCCACGCCCAAGCTGTCGACAAGCAACGACTGGTAGATCGACCTGAAGTCGACTCCGTGTCGCACATCGCCCTGGTCGAGCTGCTCGAGGTCGGGTCGGTCACCATGCACCCCACCGGCCACGTCTTTGCCCAGCAGGAAGCTCGGCCCCGCTTTGCCGTGATCCGTGCCACGGCTACCGTTTTCTTGCGCGCGGCGACCGAACTCCGAAAACGCAAACGTCGTCATGCGATCCGCGGCATCCGTGCGTTCGAGGTCCGACTGGAAAGCGCCTAGCGCAGCATCGAGATCCGCGAGGAGTCGAGCCTGCCGATTGAGCTGGTTCGCGTGCGTGTCGAAGCTGCCATGGTAGAGGTAGTAAATTCGACTACCGAAACCCGCGTGGTCGAGGGCTGCAATCGTCTTGAGATTCTGTGCCAATCGACCACCTGGATACTTCACGGGAGTGGCGTAGTCCGCGACGGACTTGCGCACGTCATCGCTGGCTTCCGCTGCCGTGCCCGCCGTGCGGTGGATCAAAGCGAGCACTTCGGCCTGCGCATCATCTCCGCTCGTAGCGGTCATGCGCTCGTAGGCGGATTGTTCATCCTTGGAGCCCTGGAACTTGAACTGCCGCGGATCGACGAACGACAGCGGACGGCAAACCTCGCCGTGCAATGCCAGCGGCGGCTTGCTGCTCAGGTTGAGCGTTCCAACGCCCGCCAACCCTGCGTCTTCGGCAAACAACAAGTCCGCTGCTCGACCCAACCAACCAGAGGTCTTGGGTGTCCCCGACGGATCGGCAGAGTGCCAGATGTCCATGGACTTGAAGTGCGATCGGTTGGGCTGCGGATAGCCAACACCCTGCACAACCGCCAAGCGCGCTGAGCCAAACAACTCGTGCAGCTTCGGCATGCTGCCGTGCAACCCGGTGCCGGGCTCCAGCTCGAGGCAATCCTTGGCCCGGAGCCCGAGCGTCGGACGCAACTGGTGGTAGCTGGAATCGCCCAACGGAACGACGGTGTTCAAGCCGTCATTGCCGCCGCTGAGCTGCAGCACGACGAGGCACTTTGCGCGTTTGCTTCGCGAGAGCGGCGTCGGGTTGCTCGCAAGAAGACCCGGTGCAAGAGCACAACCAGATACACCAAGCCCTAGCTGTAGGAGCGCCTCGCGACGCGAGAGTTCAATCTTTGAGTCGGTCATGGCTAATCAGTGAATCTGGAACTCGGGGGTGGTCGTGAGCAAGTGGAGGCATTCCCGCAGCTTCGTCTCGACGGCGCGGAGTCTTGCTGCGGTTTGGCGCCGCGTTTCCTTGGCGGCCGGCTGGATCCGCAACGGCTTCGTGCCGTCCGCACCACTCAAGAACTCCAGCAACACCGCGCGTCGGTTGTCGGGCAACGGCAACACCAAGAACGATTTGGTCAACACATCGAGTGCGCCTTCTGCGGTGGTCGCACCGGCGCTCCGCACCATGCGTTGCACGGAAACCGAACGGGACTGGATCTGTTGCTGCGTCGGCATCGGAATGGCCACCTCCGCTGCACCTTGATCTTTCGACTCCTCACGCGGAGCGGCTTGCGGTCGCGAAGTCGGTCGCGAAGCTTGAGGTTCGGTGGGGCTCATTGCCGCTCCAGCAGCCATCGTGTCTTTCGCGGGGGATTCCACCGCAGCGCGCAACCGTCTTCGGATGCGCTTGCGCACAGCGTCGGTCGACGTTGCACCGAGGATCGCGCGCGTCAAGTTGTACCGACCCAGCAGGTTGCTGGAGGTCACCCAATCCGCGCCACCACTCCAACCCTTGACGTTCGGCGGCTGGAACAAGTTCTGTCCGATGCCACCACACTGGTCAGCAAGTGCGTTCCCCATCACATCGAGTGGGCGCTCCGCGGCACCCAACCTGCGAAGGAAACCAACCGCGAACTGCACGGGGCTCTTAATCTTGCGGCCGCGGACACGATCACTGAAGAACCAGTCGCTGCGAAACAGCGTTCGCAGCACCGGCTTCAGCTCAAAATTGGACGCCTCCAAATCCTGTGCGAGTGGCTCGATCTCCTCGGCGTTCGGTGCTTCGACCGCAAAGAATCGCAGCAGCTTTTCCGCGAGGTGCCTGGGTGTGGCGTCCTGCTGCAGGATGATCCGCAGAACATCATCACCATCCCAGTTGCCCTGCTCACCCAAGAACGTCTTCCGCCCGCCGTCGTGTTGGTTGCGAAGAACAGTGAAGTTCGCGGTCAACGGCATCACAGTCCATCCGGTGAACGCGCGCGCCGCTGCTTGAACGTCGGCTTCGGTGTATTCCCCTTCGCCGAGAGTGAACAACTCCAACAGCTCACGGGCATAGTTCTCGTTCGGCTTACCCTTGCGGTTTTGGTTGTTGTTCAGGTACCTGAGCATCGCCGTGTCTCGCGAAATCTCGCGCAGCAACAAGCCGAAGTTGCCGGTGGCATGTTCGCGGAGGAGATCGTTCTGCAGCGCCATCACGT
>CBESZZ010000016.1:0-17361 GCA_965534055.1 uncultured bacterium
TCATGAGTGGCGTCTTAGTGGCGAAGCTGATGTGGCGGAGGTTGCTAGACGCGCCATCCTACCCGGCCAACACGCGCTCATGGGGTGCCGCGTTTTCGGGGCGTATTCCCATCGGTGCTACCGATGTGTCGCGGCCAATCAGGCGAGGCCGTGCACGCTTAGCGGGCTGCTTGGATCGAGTCGATCTCAAGCTGGCACGTGCCCTCGCGCTTGTCACCAAGCGGGATGCCGATGGACACGATGTTTTCCGCGATCACGGGCCAGGTGTCTGGGCGGCGTCCCATCACGTTGAGGCGCATGTCGGTAAGCGGAATGCGTGCTGTGGTCCACGCGCCGGCCGTGGTGTCGAAGTCCATGTCATAGGAACCACGGATCGGGCTTCGGTCCTCTGACACGAGCAGTCTATAGGAGCGCCCGTCGCCGCGCACCCGCAGTTCGACCGCGGTTGCGTTCGCGAAACTGGCGGGATCGATCGGTGCACGCACCGAAGCAAAGCCGTCGTTGTTCTCCATCGACATCGTTCCGCTGAACACCGCGACGCTGCCTTCGCCCGGATCCATCGCGCTTCGCGAGCGACCTCCCATCACGGTGTCGTTGAGCGGGCGCCATGCATCGATGTCGTTCTCCGATTCGAAGTTGAAGATCACTCGGTTCGAACTGCTTGCGTCCTTGGTCATTGCGATCGAAGTCTCGGCCGAGAAGGAGTCCAGTTCGCTGTAAGCCTGGTTCAGCGCGCCGCGGAGCGTCCATGCGGACTTGGCCGCGGGCTGGTGGCGCGCCTTGCGCAGCGCGTCGCCCAGGTCGCTTCGCCCATATCCACACGTTCGCCGTCTTTCTCTGGCCGGATGCAACGGGTTTCTTGGAGCGAAGCGCCTGCTTCCGTCAGGGTCACTTCTTTTTCGTGACCCGCTTGGTGGCCTTCGGCTTGAGCGAAGCCACGTATTCCGCGCTCACGGCGAAGTGCTTCGCCAGCGCCGCAGTGCGCGACAGCATCGAAGTGGGGACGAGGACGTATTCCTTCATCACCCGGCCGTTCTGGATGACCGGGTCCGTCTTGTTCTTCTTGGCGAACGCTTCGCGTGCATCATCGGGAAGCCGCAACGCCACGTCGCCTTCCTTGGTCATGAAGCTGAACATGTGCCCGTTCATCGACGTGTAGGGCGTTGTCTTGCCCTTGCGTTCGACCGCAGGAATCGTGGCAACGACCTTTTCGTAGAGGGCCAGGGTCTTTTCGTTTGGGGTAGTCATGCGGGTCTCTCGGTCTCCATTTAGAGATCTTTCCCTACCTGAATGCCCCCTCGCCCGAAAGTAGCGAGGGCGATTCGTGGCCGCCCTCGTCGGAAGCGAGCTTGCTAGCGGGCATGGGGCTAGAGTGGCGCCATGACAGATCTGTTCTCAAAGCCGTGTGTTTGGCCCATTGCCGGGTTGGCGCTCTCGACTCTTGCGTTCGCGCAAAGCCCCGCCGCTTTCGCCAAGCCGGTCTTGGTGAAGGCGGGTGATGCCAACATGGGGGAAGCTCGGCTCTTTCCCTCACCGATGGTTCACGACGTGGATGGCGATGGGCAACTAGATGTCGTCGTCGGTGACCTGCAAGGCCACATCACGGTGGCGAAGGGTGCGCGCAAGAACGGAAAGCTGACGTTCGGTGCGGAGACCAAAATGATGGGGGTGGATGGTGAAGCTCTCGACTTTGCCAATTGGTGATGCATTGGCATGAGTCCACAGTTTGTGGACATGAATGCAGACGGCCACGTCGACCTTGTCGCGGGGATCTTTGATGGTTCACCGCACGTGTCGTTTGGATCCGCCAAAGGCTTCAACGCGCCGCAGCAGATTCTCGACAAGGACGGTGCGCGCATCGTCATGAACCAGTTCTGGAACTTCGACAAGAAGGAATGGGATTCGACGCAGCGTTGCAACCCACCAGGGACAAACTTGAAGGATGGCCATTTGACGTCGGCTTGGGCGTTTGATTGGGACGGTGACGGCGATCTTGATCTGCTCTTGGGAGACCACAGCGAGTCTCTAGTCATGCTGCGTCTCAATGAAGGGACCGCGGCGAAGCCTGTGTTCGCGACGCGCAACGTGATCGTCGAGGCCAACGGGCAGCCGCTCCTCGTTGCAGGCACCGTGGCGACGCTTCGGACTTTCGACTGGAACCGCGACGGTCGCGAAGACCTTGTCGTGGGATCCATGGGAGAGGCGTTTAGTTCTGAGGGCGGTGGCGCCGCCGTGTCGGTTTGGCTCAACCATGGCGATGGTAAACAGCCAAAATTCACGCAGCCACTCGTGTTGGTTGCGTCAAGCGAAGGCAAGTCCCATGGACCCGAAGGCCCGCAGTCAGGCATGCACATGGACCTATTCGACCATGATGGCGATGGCGACTTCGACTTGATCGTGGGCGGCTACTCGCACTGGATGCCCACGGCTCCCGAATTGACCGAGGCCCAAGAGGCGCGAGTCGTCGAGCTGAACGCAGCGGCGGAAGCAATAGACGTCGAGCTGAAAGAGTTGTTTGCCCGTCTCGACAAGACGACTGAGGGGCTCGAAAAGGATGCCGCCGCGAAGGTTCGCGATGAAGCCTTCAAAGCCGAGTATCCGGCAATTCAAGAGCGACGGAAGTCAGTGAGTGAGGAGTTGCAGAAGCTCGTCCCGAGCGCTGTGCGTCGAAGCCACGTTTGGCTCTTCGAGAACACCGCGGCACGACCGGCGGCCGCTGGCGCGGGCCCTCGCTAGTCAGCGAGCGTCTGCGCTAGCGAAGCGTGGCGGCTCGGTGTCGCATGATTCCATGAGTGGCCGCACCCGCGATGTTTGGTTCGTTCGAACCCTTGCGGGTGATAGGGTCCGCGCGCGCGCCACGAAGCGTCGGCATATGGCCGACCCCTTGTTCGGCCTGAGGCTGTTCTGAAGGCGTGCGCCGTGCTCACCCGTTCTCGCTCCTCGCCATGCCCGAACTCTTCACTCTCGAGAATCTCCTCACACTGTTGATGCTGGTGTTGCTCCAAGCCGTTCTGGGCTTTGACAACCTGCTCTACATCTCGATCGAGTCGAAGCGCGTTCCCGAAGCGGATCGCGCGCGGGTGCGGAAGCTCGGCATCCTGGTGGCGATTGCGCTGCGGATCGTGCTGCTCTTCGTGATCGTTGAAGCGATTGCTTACTTTCAGTCGCCCTTCTTCGAGGTGCACTGGGAGGGGATCCTGGAGGGCAGCGTGAGTGGCCACGCGATCATCGTCCTCTTCGGCGGGGGCTTCATCATCTACACAGCGATGAAGGAAATCATGCACATGCTGGCGGTGCATGATCCAGACGTTGACGAAGACCGCGGGACGAAATCCGTGCTGAGCGTGGTGTCTTGGATCGTGTTGATGAACCTGATTTTCTCGTTCGACTCGATCCTTTCTTCGCTGGCGCTGACCGATGTGTTCCTGGTCATGGCTACGGCCATCGTGATCTCCGGTCTGATGATGTTGCTCCTCGCGGATCGAGTGGCGAGCTTCCTCGAGGAAAACCGGATGTACGAAGTGCTCGGGCTCTTTGTGCTCTTTATCGTTGGGATCATGCTCGTGTCCGAAGGCGGTCACCTGGCGCACTTGAAGCTATTTGGTTTCGCCGTCGAGCCGATGGCGAAGACGACCTTCTACTTCGTGCTCGTGGTGTTGGTGCTCGTCGATCTGGTCCAGGGTCGCTATCAGCGCAAGCTGATGGCGAAACGGAAGCAAGAGATGGAGTAGTGGAATGAAGCGATGCGTCGAGCCGGGTAGGCTGCAGCGATGCCTCGTACCACGATGATCCTCGGCGCAACTTCGGACATCGCGGCTGAAGTCGCAGCACTCTGCGCCGCGAGAGGCGACCGCCTCTATCTGGTGGGACGAAACCCACAGAAGCTGCAAGTCCTCGTCGACTCACTGGGTGATGCGGTGGTGGGGCACGAGAGCTGCGATCTCGATGAATTCGCTCTCGCCGAAGACCGCGTGCAGCGAGGCATCACAGCACTCGGTGGCTTGGACTTCGCGCTGATCGCGCACGGGTACCTCGGCGACCAAGAGCGCAGCGAGCGTGATGTTGCCTATGCGCAACAGATCATCGGTACCAACTTCACGAGTGCGGTCGCCCTGTTGATGCCGCTTGCGAATCACTTCGCAGACCAAGGGTACGGCCATCTCGGGGCCATTACGTCGGTCGCGGGCGAGCGCGGTAGACCGCGGAACTACACCTACGGTGCCTCCAAGAGTGCGTTGACCTGCTACCTGCAGGGCGTCCGCAGCCGGCTCTATCATTCGGGTGTCCGCGTGCACAACTTCAAGCTTGGGCCGGTCGACACGCCCATGTCTGCGGGTCACAAGCAGAACTTCCTATGGGGTGCGAAGCGCTCCGTCGCCGCGGGAATCGTGCGTGCCATGGATCGTCGATGGCACACGAGCTACTTGCCGTGGTCGTGGCGGCCCGTGATGGCGATCGTGCGGAGCCTGCCGGAGTTCGTGTTCCAGCGGTTCGGCTTCCTCGCCGGTCGGTAGTTGCGCGCTGGCCTGGTCCGAGGTGCTGATGGTTGCGCTATCCTTCGGGTAAGGAACGATCCTTGCAGGCCGCAGCCGTCATGAGTTCACGAAGTTCAATCATCACCCTAGTCTGCGTGGTCGCCGTTGCGTGTTTCATCGCCGGGTACTTCGTGGGCGGGGTTGTTTCGAAGGATTCATCGAAAGGTGAGGGCTTGTTCGTCGGCACTCAGATGGACGGCGGACTCGCGACCGACGAGCTCGGCGACTCTGGTGCGCAGTCCGTGTCTCCAGAGCGCGACGAACTGCAGCTTGCGCGACCCCCGATCTTGGATTCCCAGGAGTTGTCTCGACGCGCGTCCCAGGCTCGGAACGCGGTGCCGGAGAGCGACCGGGGCGAAGGCGTGATCGCTGGCCGGGTGGAGGCAGAAGACGGAGGACCTCTCGCTGGTGTTCAGATCGAGGTCAGGCTGTGGCAATCCAGCGTCCACGCATCGCGGCAAGCTTCTGATCCACGTTCAACCATTTCGCGAGCGAATTCTCTGGATCACGGAGTGGCGAAGCTTGAGCGGAGCTGGGCCGCCAAGGGCCTCGTAGCGATGGCGACAACCGCAACGGATGGATCGTTCGAGGTCACGGGTCTGCGATCCGAGCTGTACTCTCTGTCGGCGACGCTCAAGGGATACAGAATTGCATGTCGGGGCACGGCTGCAATTGACCCCGTCCGTTTCCCTGACCGCAAGTTCGTGTTTGACGCATGCGCACTGCACTCGGTTCGAATCGACATCGTGCGTCGAGCGGACGATTCGCCCGTGGATGCCGCTGTGCTGACGCTGGTTACCTACCATGACATTGAGTGGGTCGAGTGGACGCGGGGCAACCCCACCGTCTGGGTTGCTACGCGGCAGTTTGAAGTTCAAGCGCGCGCGGACCCAATCCCCGGAGGCGTAGACTCGTTTGCCGCCGCATGGGTGTCCGATTCAGTTCCGGTGGACGCGACCACGGATGCAAAGTTGACGTTGACCCTCAATCGAACCTGCGTGGTCCGAGGTCGCGTGGAAGGGAATGCGACGGTTCGCGATGACCTGAGAGCGGTTCAGGCGGTGCGATTGGGCGTTGGCGAGCAGTTCGATCCCTCCGTGCCGGTGGATAGCCCCGATGAGACCTACTCCTACGAGGGGCTCTTCTTGTTCGATAATTTGCGCCCCGGTCGCTACGCGATCTGCATCGTGGATCAAGAATTGGTCCCCGAAGCTCACGTGGTCGTCGACGCGGTGCCCGGCATTGTCGATGTGGTATTGCAGCGTCCCGCGCTGAACCCGTCCGATTGGATGATCGTGAAGGTGCTGACTCCGGGTGGAGCACCAGTAGACGAACCCGAGTTCTCGTTCGAGTTCCAGCGATCTCCCGAAAGCGATGTTCAGTCAATCTGGGCTTCACAGCACCGCCAGCCAGGCGGTGCTGTCCTGGTGAAGACCAAGGGGGAGTTTGCGGATTGGCCGGCGAACGGGTCTCTCTGGTTGGTGGCGACGTCGCCAAAGTATGGGCGTGCCCGCGTTGCCGTCGTGCACGATCAACGTGTTGCGCAGCTTCAATTCCTTGAACCTTGCGAGCTCGAGGTGCGGATCCAAGGCGAATTCGGCATGGGTCAGTTCGTCGTCCGGGTGTTCGACGAGCACTCGAACCCCGGGGATTCCACCGAAGTCGCGGTGGCGAGGATGCGGCGCGGAGACTGGGGTTTAGGTCCCATCATCAACCACCAAGGGGTGGTCCGCTTTCGAGGGCTGAGTCCAGGGCGCGTTTCGGTCAGGCTCGACCGTGAGTCTCTGTGGAGCAGTTCCTACTACGCCGAGCAGGAGATCGTGCTCGGCGGCAAGGATCACCAGCTGACGTTCGTTGCTCCGTCGGTGTTCGAACTATCCGTGCGGGTCCATCCCTGTGAGAGTTCGAGGACTGTGTTGCTCTTCGAGTTCGATGACGACGGCGAGGAATCGGTGATCGGCGAGGTTGTAACTTCGGCGAATGGGCGCGCCATCTTTCGGTCGCTAAGTGCGGGGACCTACGTTGTTCGCGATGGCGATACCGGGAAGCGTGTTCGGGTTTCCGTGCCCGGCCCCGAAGCGTTTCTCAAGCTCTAGGCGCCCTAGTTCTCTTCCACGAGCGGTGCCGTATCCAGCCGTCGCGTCGTGCCCGGCATGGTGCGCTCCTCGCGGTAGAACTCGCGCAGCGCCCTGCGATAGGACGCCTTGTCAGGCATCGAAGTGCGGTGCTCGTCGAGATAGAGCCCGATGCTCGCGAACGGGATGTCGGGCATGCCTTCGACGCCGTCGCGAAAACGCAGGTCCAGCGCGTCGTAGTCGACTAATACGTCGGGGTGATCACGCGATCCTGTTCGATGACCGACTTGGCTCGAGCTTCGGGTGAGACGCGTGACTAGTGGGTGCGGTCGCCCCGCGAGCTGTTGAGGAACAGCTTGCCGCGCACCGTGCACCGAATGGGCCACATGCGACCGAACTCGCCGATCGGTGCATCCGCGGTGCCGCGGTCATCGAGCACGAAGGGGGCGGTGAACTCGTAGCGGCCGCCTCGCAGCCGATGCGGTTTGGTCGCTCAAGCCCGTCGACTTCCGCGAGCCGAAGCAGCGCGCTGGCGACGTCCAAGGGTTCGGCCGCCGTCCCTGGGTTGTCGGGGCGGCCGTCTGCCGCGGCGTGAATTGTCGCCCGGCAGAGCGCGGTGCGCGCGCCCAGCGACATCGGCAGAAGGGCGAGGATTGCGACGGAAGCCCACGGGAGTAAGTAGTGCATGCGCCGGGGATTGTGCACGGTCCGGCACCTCTTCGAGGGCTCGATCGGCGCTCTGGCGAGCCGTCAGGCGCTGTCGATCACCGAAAGAATGTGTTGTCGGTGATTGACGAACCCTCCTACCGACAGATATTCCTGTCGGAGAAGACTCTCCAGCCCGAAGATCCCAATGACCAAGCCCAGCGCGCCCTCCCGCCAGTTCTCGCAGACCCTCGACCTAGATGCTCCCCGCGAAGCGGTTTGGAAGGCCCTCACCCAAGGCGACGAGATCGCCCGTTGGTTTGCCCCGACTGCGACGGTCGAGCCCAAGGTGGGGGGAGCAGTGCATTGGGGTTGGAAGGATCACTTCGACTGGCCGCTAACGATCGAAGTCTTCGAGCCGGATCAGCACCTGCGGACGCGCTACGACGTGAAGGTTGAGGGCGGCGAGCAGGGAGAGACAGTCACGATGCAGCCGTTGTTCATCGACTTCTTCCTGGAGGGGCGCGCCGGAGGAACCACGCTCCGCGTCGTGCACTCGGGATTCGGAGCAGAGGCATCCTTCGACGATGAGTTCGCGGGCATCTCCCACGGTTGGCCCATCGAATTGGAGTCTCTGCGCCTCTACGTGGAGAGACACTTGGGACGGAAGCGGCACCTGACTTGGGCCCAAGCGACGCTCGACCTTCCGGCCGACGCAGTGTGGCGAAGACTCGCCGCAGCGGATGGGTTGGCATGCGGTGAGGAGGTCGTTCAGCTGAAGGCCGGCGAGACGGTCGACTTTGCGACGGCTGATGGAGATCAATTTGTCGGCGAGATCATCGCGACGTATCCCCACGAGTTCGTCGCGCGCGCGACGAGTCACGGCAACGGCTTCCTGCGGGTCTGGTCGGGCAGCGTTGGCGGTCGCACGCTGCTATGGCTGTGGCTCGCGACCTACGCGGATGCACCGCCGGCCGGACTCCAGCAACGGTGGGACGAACTGGTGCATCGATTGTTCTCTGCACACAAGGTCGAACAGGCGGCTTCGTGATCAAGCCCATCGATGTGGTTGGCGAACCCGAGCGCGCTGCAGCGCTCTTGGATCAGACGCGGCTCGCGCTTTTGGAGCAGCTCTTGGAGCCGAACTCTGCGGCCGGCTTGGCGCGCCTGCTCGGCTTGCCGCGTCAGCGGGTCAACTATCACTTGCGCGAACTGGAGGCCCAGCGGCTCGTCGAGCTGGTCGACACCAAGCAGCGCGGGAGTGTCACCGAACGTCGCTTTCGTCGCACGGGTACGGCCTACGCGCTTTCTTCTGCAGTGCTCGGTTCGCTCGCCGTGAGCCCGGACACGGTTCGCGATCGGTTCTCCGCTGCGTTTCAGATTGCACTGGCGAGTCGGACGATCCGTGAGCTTGAGGAGCTTGGCGTCAGCGCAATGGCGGCCGGCAAGAAGCTGCCCACGTTCGCGGCGGAAACCGAAGTGCGGTTCGCATCGCCGCAGGCACGTGCGGAATTCGCGACAGAGCTCACGCAAGCGGTCGCAGATCTGGTAAGTCGCTACCACGACGCTGACGCCACCGATGGTCGAAACTATCGACTGCAGTTGAACGCCTATCCCAAGCCTCTGGAGGCGCCAGCAAACGATCGCTGAACGAAGATGCGGTTCTCTTGACCGGATGAGCCGCTACCCTGCGACGCATGAACTCCGACCGCGCCGACCTCGAAGCCAAAGTCATGTTTCTTGAACGCTCACTCGAGGTGCTCAACGAAGCCATGGTGGACCAAGGTCGGGTGATGGAGGCATTTGAGCGGCGAGTCAAAGACCTGGAATCCAAGGTCGACTCCAAGAGCGAGCCTGACATCGGTCCGCACGACGACGCGCCTCCGCACTACTCCTAGCCGGTGAGGCTGGGGGCGGCTGATACATCAGTCTTGCGGAGATCCCTGAGACGGACTTGCGCTAGTCGCTACAGTCCTGTGGCGCGATTCCGCGCATTTCCTTCCCCGTCGCTTCTCGCCAGTCGCGCGCACCTCGTCGACCCAGATCTATCACCATGGCCATCCGACTCGGAGATCAAGCTCCCAACTTCACCGCCCCGACAACTGAGGGGACCTTGGACTTCCACGAGTGGCTTGGCGACTCGTGGGGCATCTTGTTTTCCCACCCGAAAGACTTCACGCCGGTGTGCACCACGGAGCTGGGAACCGTGGCGAAGATGAAGCCCGAGTTCGATCAGCGCGGCACCAAGGTGATCGGGCTCTCCGTCGATCCCTTGATGGACCATGAACGCTGGTCTTTGGATATTGAAGAGACACAGGGGGTGGCGCTGAACTTCCCGCTGATCGCTGACCCGGACCGCACGGTGGCGACGCTCTACGACATGATTCACCCGAAGGCGGACAACACGTTCACGGTGCGTTCGGTGTTCATCATCGCGCCGGACAAGTCGGTGCAGCTGACGCTCACGTATCCGGCTGCAACGGGTCGTAACTTTGACGAGATCCTGCGAGTGCTCGACGCACTACAGCTCACCGCGAAGCATCAAGTGGCGACCCCGGCCAACTGGACGACGGGCAACGACGTGATCATTGTTCCGGCCGTGAGTGACACTGACGCGAAGAGAAAGTTTCCCAAGGGGTTCAAAGTCATCAAGCCATACCTACGCGTGACGCCTCAGCCGGAAGCCACCCCGGTGAAGAGCTAGGTCGATTCGATGAAGGCAGAGTCGCAAGTCATGAAGCAGAGCGCGCGGAGCCATCCCGTGCTGAAGGTCGTGAATAGCGACGGCTGCCAGTCCTACATCGTCGGCTGTCCGGACACGCGCGAGTGTGTGATTGTCGATCCGAAGGTGGGGCGGGAGAGCGTCTATCTCGCGATGCTCGAGCACTATGAATTGCGGCTCGTAGCGATCTTCGACACGCATACCCACGCAGATCACTTGTCTGCGGCGCCGCGGATTTGCAAGCGGTCAGACGATCTTGACTTGCCGTTGTGGATGTCTGCTGCGACCACCGTAGACCGGCCGATCACGCAGTTGCGTCACGGCGATGACGTCACCGTGGGGAAGCTGGCGTTTCGGGTGATTGAGGTTCCTGGGCACACGCCCGACTCGGTCGCTCTGTTTGGTGAAGGGCTCGTCTTGACCGGCGATAGCCTGTTGATCGGCGGTTTGGCTCGTGCCGACTTTGTAGGAAGCAATCCTGCGCAGCTATTTGATTCGGTGCAACGCGAACTGATGCGTCTGCCGGATGACACGATGGTGCTGCCTGGGCACGGCTACAACGACATCCTGTTCAGCACGATTGCGACCGAACGGCGACTGAATGAGCAGCTGCGCTTCACGGACGGCGAGGCCTACGCGGCGAGCCTGAACGCCAACATTGGTGCGGGGAACTCGGCTGCTGTAAATGCGATTCTCGAGTTGAATCTTGCGCAGAGTCCTGAGCTTCCAAAGGCTGCAGGCAACGCGGCAGCGTGCTGCGCAAGCCCGAGCGGACCGGTCACGGTTCAGATTGATGAGGTCGCGCCCGAAGAGGCGCGCGGCATTCACAAGTCATTGATGGGCCCCGAGCAATGGGTCGATGTGCGCGACCCATTCGAGTTCGCGGCTGGACGAATCCCGGGCACGGTCAACGTCCCGCTTTCCGAGCTGGGCTTCCATTTGGAGCGCCTGCGCACCGACGGGCCTCTGTACTTGAGCTGCCGGTCGGGAGTGCGTTCGATGACCGCCGCCAAGACCCTGCAACGTCTTGGCGTCGTCGCCGCTCCCGTGAACATCGGGGGTGGCATTCTTGGCTGGCAGGGCCAAAGCTTCCCGATCGAAGGCGTTCCGGCCGTCTGAATTGGTTCTAGATGTTGATCCTGAGCCTGGCGCCGTACGCGACGTCTAGACGCGTGACTCGGCTTCGTTGGAGCAAGCCTCAAGCATAGGAAGAAGGAATGTCGACCCCCACGTTCTCCAAACAGTTCGTCGCATGCTTTAAGTGGGCCGTAGCGCCTGGCAATTGTCCGGACACATTGCTTCCCGACGCCTTCCGCATAGCCGTGGAAAAGCCCGATCAAGCAACCGAACTTCTCTCGTCCTACCTCACGGCAACCTTCTGCGCCGAGAACATCCCTGATCTCGAGATGCTGCTGGCCAGCACGGACGATGTTGAAGGCGAAGAGGTCACTGTCAGCGCGGCGCGGTTCGACGGGCAGAACACTCCGGCGATCAAGGCTGAGGCCGTGTTCACTCTTCCGTTCTTGACGGATGTGGACGAAGACGAGATCGAGAATTGGGAAGAGGAAGTCGACGACTCCCTCGCGACCTGCGTCACGTTCGGTTGGGCGTTCTCCAGCGACGATCCGCCCTGGGACGGCTGGTTGCTGGAGCATGAGTCGAGCAGCATGCAGCTGGTCGACGAGCATCAGGACCTTGAGCGAGACGATGAAGAGGGTGTCGAGGTCGACGACGAGGACGACGAGCTCGACTTCGACGACGACGACCACGACGAGTAACTGGCTCGTAGCGGCGGTGTTGGCCGCGGAAACCGTCCGTAACTCGCCCCTCATGGTCTCGAATCGCTCAATCGCTGTCGTGCTCGCCGTCTTCTCTGGAGCGTCGCTCGCCGCTCAGGAACCAGGACGCAGGGGGCGCCGGCCCGACATGGGGGCCACCCTGCGCACGCTGCCGGCGTTTGCGGCGTTGGATGCAGACACCAACGGTCAGCTAGACGCCGCGGAGATCGCGAACGCGTCGACCGCCCTGATTGCCCTGGATCAAGACGGCGACGGGGACCTCGCTGAATCCGAGCTTCGACCCGCCGATGGTGGGCCAGATCGTGGCGGCCCAGAACGCGGCGGCCTGGAGCGACTCGGCCCAGAACGAGGCGGCCCGGAGCGCGGCGGGCCCGGCGGAGGGCGACGCGGCCCGGTGCGCGGCGGCCCGGGCGGAGGACGAGGGTTCCGATGACGTATGCCACCCCTGCCCATCATGACAGTGCTGGATGCCGACGGAGACGGGGCAATCTCAGCCGCCGAGATTGCCGGTGCTCCCGCCGCGCTCCTGCCCTTGGACAAGAACGACGACGGCAGCCTTACCGTGGACGAGATGACGCCCACGTTCGGGCGAGGAGGACGCGGTCGACCGTTGGGTCCGCGCAAGCAACCACACGAGATCGATCCCGAAGATGCGTTGCCGCGTGTGTCAGACCGCGAGACGTTTCAGCGTCTGTCCTACCAGGGTCGCGAAGTCATGATCGACACCGCGCTGACCGGGTTGGAGTTCGTGAAGTTTGTGGTCGCAGATCTCGAGACGGAGAAGCCGGTCGTCTACTTCATGAACACGAAGCGTCATCGTGCGCACATGATGTTCACGCAGATCGCTGGCATCCCTCGAGGACGCGGTGGATCGGCTGGCTCGATGATGGGCGTGCTCGTGTATCGACCGTTGCTCGACAGTTCGTTGGATACTCCGGGTCTCTACACGTTCGAGTTCGAACCCGAAGACTCATACCCGATCGAACACGTCGCCACGGCGTTCAACTTGGTGAGTGAGTTCGCACCGGTAACCAAAGGGCGGCTGTCCTACCACGTCCTGCCCGGATCTCGCGCGCGCTTCGACCGTGAACGCGTCGAGTACGAGTCGCGCAAGCTGCCGTTCGTGCTGCCTGAAAACCTCTTCGCAGACGTGGCGTTCCTGCCATTGAACGAAGCAACAGGGTTCGGCCGCCTGCGGATCATGCAGCCGGGCGAGCGACCCGGTGCCCGCGACATCGTGGTCTACGACGCGTTGCCCAGCGAGATGCCGCGCACTGCCGGCGTAGTCACCACAGTGCGGCAGACGCCGCTCTCCCACGTGAATCTGCGTGCCGTGCAGGACGGGGTTCCCAACGCGTTTATCAAGGATGCGACGAGCCTGGAGCAGGTGGTGAGCCTTGCAGGTCGGTATGTCCGCTACGCGGTGGCTGCCGATGGATTCACATTGATCGAAGCGACCACCGAGCAAGTGGAGCAACACTTCGTTGCGCTGCGACCAGAGACGGAGCAGCAGCCGGTGCGCGATCTCTCGGTGCTCGAGCCACGGCGGTTGGACGACATCAAGTTTGCAGACTCGAAGAGCTTTGGGGTGAAGGTCGCCAACGTCGCTGCGATGCGGTCCATGGACCTTCCGCAGGGCATGGTGCCCAACGGTTATGGCGTGCCGTTCCACTTCTACGACACCTTCATGGAGCGCAACGGGCTCTACGACGCCGCCCGAGCCATGCTCGACGACTCGAAGTTCGCGAGCGATGTGGACCATCGCCAGCAGGAACTCGGCAAGTTGCGCAAGCAAATCAAGAAAGCGGCGATGCCCAAGTCGATGAGTCGGGCGTTGGCGGAGATTCTCGCCGCCTACCCTGAAGGTCAACCTCTGCGCTGCCGTTCATCAACCAATGCCGAAGATCTGCCCGGCTTCAGCGGTGCGGGTCTCTACGACTCGTTCACTCATCGCCCCAACGAAGGCAAGCTCGACAAGAGCATTCGTCAGGTGTTCGCGAGCCTGTGGAACTTCCGAGCCTACGAGGAGCGCGAGTTTCACCGTATCGATCACTTCACGACGGCGATGGGGGTGTTGATCCATCCCAACTTCGATGACGAGCAGGCCAACGGTGTCGCGGTGACCGACGACATCGTCTACCAAACCCGAGACCAAAACTCCGGCCGCCGCTACTACATCAACGTGCAGGTTGGCGAGGAGCTCGTGACCAACCCTGACCAAGCGCTCGTGCCCGAAGAATGGCTTCTGCATCCGCGCTACCCGAACCTGGATATGTTCGTGCGCGCGTCGAGCCTCAAAGGCGAGGGAAAGCGTGTGCTCTTGGACTGGCAAACCGACGAGCTGCGCGATGCACTGCTCACGATCGACGCGGAGTTCCGCAAGCTCTACGCCGTGGAGCGCGACCAGCAGTTCGCTGTGGACGTGGAGTTCAAAGTCGACAAGGGCGGCGAGCTCGCGATCAAGCAAGCGCGGCCTTGGCTCTACTGATCGCCGCCGGAGAACTCGACTTTGTGGGGCGCGCCGGCGACTTCTGAGACGTAGCGCGGCACGCCGAACCCGGGCAGGCGCGTGCGCAACGTCGCGATGATTTCGCGGCCACGATCTGGCGCAACCGCGAAGTGCGCCGCACCCGCAACTGGGTCTAGCTGGTGCAGGTAGTAGGGCATCACGCGGACGTCGAGTAGCCGGCGAGATAGCGCGTCCAGTGTTTCCGCGCAGTCGTTCACTCCGCGAAGCAGGACGGACTGGTTGAGTGTCGGGATGCCTGCCTTCACCAGGCGCAGCAGCGCGTCGCCGCACGCCCGGTCGATCTCCGCAGGATGGTTGGCATGCACGACCATTGTCGGGGCGAGGCGGGTTGAGCCGAGCCAGCCCAGCAGTTCGTCGTTCACGCGATCTGGAATCACAACGGGCAGCCGCGTGTGGATGCGCAGCCGCTTGACGTGCGGGATGGTTTCGAGGCGTTCGACGAGCTGCTTGAGCCAGCGGTCGCTGCGCATCAACGAGTCGCCACCGCTCAGGATGATCTCTTCAAGGCTTGGCGTCGACTCGATGACCCGCAGTGCAGGTTCCCATGCCTCCAATCCTCCGGGGCTGTCGGCGTAGGGGAAGTGTCGGCGGAAGCAGTAGCGGCAGTTCACGGCGCACACGCCGGTGACGATGAGCAAGGCCCGGCCGTGATACTTCTGCAGCAACCCGGAAGCAGCGACGGCGTTCTTTTCGTCGAGGGGATCGGTGCTGAAACCAGGCGGTGGCGCGTCGAGCTCGCCGTCGATCGGCAGCACCTGGCGAAGCAGCGGATCGTCCGGGTCGCCGCGGCGCATCCGCTGGAGAAACGCGTGGGGCACGGCCAGCGCGAACTTCTCAGCCGCAGCCTTCGCTCCGGCGCGGAGCGCGTCTGGGAGGTCGAGTAGGTCGAGCAGCTGGTCAGAATCCCGAACCGCATCCCTCAGCTGGTCCTTCCACGTGCCGATCGCCCGAGTCCCGGAGGGGCTCGAATTCAGGGGGCTCACGATCTCTGCGGGGTGGGGCATGGCGGCGGAGGCGGACTTCTTTGATTCGGAATCGCGCGTGGCGGCGAATCATCGCAGAATCCTCGTGCACTCAGGCCGCCACTGGCGAAAGTTCCGGCGAGAAACCCCAGACGCTCGCGTCGAACTGGCCCGCGCCAATCCGCTCTTCGGACGAGCGAATGGCAGGCTGGCCGCGCGGTGCAAGCAACACGTCGCACGAAAGAATCAGGTCATCCCGATGGTGTCATACAACGCAGGTGAGTTCAGGAAAGGTTTGAAGGTTCAGCTCGATGGCGAGCCCTACCTGATGATCGACATGGACTTCATGAAGCCCGGCAAGGGCCAAGCGGTCTATCGGGTGAAGCTCAAGAACCTGATCAGCGGTCGCATCCTCGACCGGAGCTACCGCAGCAACGAAACGCTGGAGTCCACCGACATTGACGAGATCAGCGTCAACTACCTGTATCAGGACGGCAACGGCTTCCACTTCATGGAGCCTGAGACGTTCGAGCAGTACGAGCTGACGAAGGATCAGGTCGGCGATACCGGGAAGTGGCTCGTCGAAGAGATGCCCTGCGACATCATGTTCTGGAACGGCAGCGCCATCGCCATCACGTGCCCACCGCACGTCGAGATGAAGGTGACCTACACCGAGCCGGGCGCGAAAGGCAACTCCACCGGCAACGTTCAGAAGCCCGCCACCGTGGAGACCGGCGTGGAAATCAACGTCCCGACGTTCATCAACGTCGACGACATTGTCCGCATCGACACCCGGGACGGCACCTACATCGAGCGCGTGACCAAGGGCTAGGCGGTTGCGGGGCGCGTTGCGATGACTGAAGCCCCGATCTCGATCGAGATGCTGCGCGCGCGTGCCGCTCTCTTCGCGAGCGCCCGCGAGTTCTTCGCTGCGCGCGGTGTGCTGGAAGTCGATACGCCGGTGCTTGGGCACGGCCTCATCGTCGAGTCGCACATCGACCCGATTCCTTGCCGGGTGAACCTCGGCGCGGGCGCCGCTGGCTCTGAACGGCATCTGCTCGCATCTCCTGAAGGGCCCATGAAGCGGTTGCTGGCCGCCGGCTCGGGTTCGATCTATCAGTTCGCGCACGCGTTCCGAGACGGAGAAGTAGGACGACGGCACGCCCCGGAGTTCACGCTGCTGGAGTGGTATCGCCCGGGGTTTGACCATCATCGATTGATGAAGGAGGTCGAAGACCTGGTGCGAACGCTGGTTCCAGCCCTCGGCGACACCGCGTTCGAGCGCTGCACCTACCGCGATCTGTTCATAGACCGGGTGGAGATCGATCCCTTCGACACGTCGCTCGAGCGGGTGCTTGCGGCGTGCGAGTCGCGGTCGGTACCGGTGCCTCGGGATCAGGGCACGGGTTCGGCCACTCTGGACGACGTGTTGGACCTGTTGCTGGTCGGCCACATCGAGCCGACGCTCCACCAAGCCGTGCCGCTGTTCGTGTACGACTATCCGGCCAGCCAGGCGGCTCTCGCGCGGGTCGAGCACGATGCACGTGGCGCGCTTGTGGGGCGACGCTTCGAGCTCTACTTCCGGGGGCTCGAACTCGCGAACGGGTACCACGAGCTGGACGATGCGACTGAGCAGCGAAGCCGTTTCGAGCAGGCCAACGCCACACGGGCTGCCGGCGGTCGCTCCGTGTTGCCGATCGACGAACCACTGCTCGCCGCGCTGGAGCGCGGTCTGCCCGACTGCGCAGGGGTCGCGTTGGGGATTGATCGCCTGCTCATGATCGCGACCGGTGCCGACCACATTCGCGGCGTGCGACCGTTCCCAGTCGGCTGAGTCGAAGAGCCATCTCGTTCCTCGCGATCCCTCGTAGCGAAAGCACTGCGGTTTAGGTCAGCGCGGAGGGTCTTGATCTCGATGGGTCGGGCCTCACGACGTGTGAGTATTGTTTCACGCCTAATGCTCTTGGGCGCGGTGACTTAGAGCGCTTGTGCGGAGTGTGTGGGGAAGAAGTCGTGCGGTCGCGGCTCACTTTCCGCCTCCTGAACGAGCGCGGTGGCCATTGAGGCCGCTTCTCCCATCACACCCGTGACCA
>CBESZZ010000017.1:0-17026 GCA_965534055.1 uncultured bacterium
CCGCGCGCTTGGCACGAGGGCCGCGCGCCGCGGGCCGCCTCCTGTTCCGCTCCTGCCTGCCCGAGATCATCGCTGGGTGCTTGTTCGCGTTCATCTTTGCGATCTCCGAGCACGGCGTGCCGGAGTTCCTCACGGTGAAAGGCAAGACCTGGCACACGTATGCCGAAGGCGTGTTCGCTCGTTGGACGCGCCGCGCAACCGGCATGCAGCAGGAAGACTTGTCGAGTCCGATCGTCGCAGCGGTGCCGCTCATTGCGATCGTCGTTGTCGCGCTGTTCCTGGCGTTGCGGTTTCGCGCGCGTAGCGGTGGCGCGGTTGCTCCCCGCGTCTTGCCGGTGCGATCACTCGGTGCGTGGCGCTGGCCGGCGCTGCTTGTGCCGTTTGCGTATCTGGCCGCTGGTGTCGGCGTTCCGGTGCTCGTGATGCTCCGCTGGGCCATGGGGTCCACGCAGGTCGACACGCCGATGTCCATCCAGGTCCTGCGCGAGAACTTCCGTTCAGCGTGGACCCAGGCGGGAGATGATCTCGTCTACACCCTACTGATCGGTGGTGTCGCCACCGTGCTGCTCCTCGTGGTTTCGGTGCCGCTTGCTCGTTTCGTTGCGCGGAAGTCCACCTGGGGTGGCGGCTTGGTCCGTCTGCTCGTCATCCTGCCGCTCGCAGTTCCCGCAGTCCTGTTGGCGATGGGCTTCGTGCACGTGTTCAACTCGTCGTTGGCCGGTTCGATCTACGAGTCGCTCGGGTTCGACTTCTACGACGAGCCCCACATCGTGGCCGCGGGCTACGCCACACGCTTCCTGCCATTTGGAGTGCTCACCCTGGCGGGCGCGGTGCACCGCACGCCGTTGGCCTTGGAGGAAGCTGCGCGTCTTACGGGGCGAGGTCCGCTCGCCCGTGCGTGGTCGATTCATCTTCCGTTGTTGTTGCCGGCGATCTGGTCTGCCGCGTGCTTGGTGTTCATCCTGGCGCTGCGGGAGCTTGACGTGGCCGTCGTGCTGCCTGCGGGCAACGGCACCGTGGTGCGTCGCTTGTCGAACGTCGTGCACTTCGGTGGGGAAGACATGGGTGGGCCCCTGGCACTCTTGTTGCTTGGAGCTGCGGTGATGGTTCCGCTTGTCACCATTCTGCTTACGGGTCGCCGATTGCGGCCCTTGTCCTAGTGCCTCATGTCCGATCTCCGCGCAGCTAGCCCAGCAGACTCTCCTGATGCCGGATCCGACTCGGGTCGCGCAGCGCATCGCGCGTCGGGCGTCGCAGCGATTCGTTTGGCGCAGTTCTCTTTGACGCGTCCTGCCCGCGGGCGCGAGCCGAGGTTCACTCTTGGCCCCCTCGATCTTGAACTCGCGGCAGGGACCACCACCGCGATCGTTGGCCCGTCGGGATCAGGCAAGACGACGTTGCTGCGCTGCATCGCCGGATTGGAGTCCGCGACGGCAGGCACCACGCTATCGGGTACTGTGGAGATCGGTGGGCGGCCTGAAGCTGCACCGGGATCGCTTGGATTCGTGTTCCAGTCCGCTGCTCTTTGGCCGCACCTCACCGCGCGGGCTCACCTGCGCTTCGCTGCCCCTGGCCTGTCTAGGAAAGGCGCCGACGCGTTGCTCGATCGAGTTGGATTGGGCCACGCCCGCAAGCGCCGCCCGGCGTCGTTGTCTGGAGGTGAAGCGCAGCGGCTCGGCTTGGCGCGCGCCCTCGCGGGCAACCCGACCGTGCTTCTTCTCGATGAGCCCTTGGCTTCGGTCGACGTGCATCGTCGTCAGGAGCTTGCGCGACTGATTCGCGATGTGGTTCGAGAGCGTGGCATCACTGCGGTGCTCGTCACCCACGATCGCGACGAAGCGTTGGCTATTGCCAACGATCTAGTGGTCATTGCAGACGGTCGTCTGGTGGAGCAGGGCGAAGCCAAAGCGCTCGCAACGGCGCCGACCCACGCCTTTACCGCTTCCTTTCTTGGCGGCGCGCAATGCTTGCCCGCAACGCAAGCCACGGTCGATCCGGCCACGGGGCGTGCTGTGTTCGATACGCCCTTGGGTCGCGTTCAGCCAATGAACGAAATTCCGGCCGGCGCCGCTTCGCTTGTCGTGTTCGCGGGAGAACTCGCGTTGTCGACTTCGAAACCCGATGTCGGGTCTGCGCGCGAGGGCACCGTGGTGCATCTCCAGCCGTCGCCCCTCGACCCTGCATCTTCCGTTCTGGTCGAAGTCGCGCTCGCTGGCGGCGAAATTGTCACGGTGTTGCACGCCACGCAGCGAAGCTCGGCTGCCCTAAGTACTGGCGATGGCGTGTGGGTTTCCATGCAAGGCATGCCGCGGGTTCTGTCTGGTTCTCCCGGCGCGTCGAATTCAATGAGTCCATCAAACCCATCATGAGTCTGCCGCTTCGAATCCTCTTGCTTGCCGTTGTCTTGGTTGGTGGAGTCACCGCGCTGAGCTGGTTGCTCGGCGAAGACCAGCCCCAAGGCACGAACTCGGGCGCAAACAACGGCGTGGGTGATGGGACCGAGGTGGATCCGGCAACTGGCCAGAGCAGGCCCATCGGAAACGAAACCGGCGCGCCTCAGTGGACTTCGTCCAAGCAATGTCAGGCGTGCCACCCCGCGCTCTACGCGGAGTGGGAAGGATCGCATCATCAGATTGCTTACCTCAATCCCGAGGTGCGCAAGCTCAGCGACGACTTCAAGAACAAGGAATGCCAAGCCTGCCACCTGCCACGACCGGTTGCGCAGACCGGATTCGGGAAGCGGGTTCTGCCTCGCTTCACGCAGCCGGACGAAGGCGTGAGTTGTCTGTCATGCCACCTCGACGCGGAAGGTCGTGTGATGGGCAAGACCGCCCGTCCTGATGTGGGGTGTCAGCCCGTCGCGAACCCGGAGTATGCGACGGTGAAGATGTGTTCGAGCTGCCACAACCAGCACCAGACGACGGATCAGTGGCACGCGAGTCCGCAGGCGGCAGAAGGGACCACCTGCAACAGCTGCCACATGCCGGAGACCACGCGGGTCCGCGACGGTGGCATCTCGTTCATGGGGCGTGGCCATACCTTCCCTGGAGCTCACGATCTCGAGACGTTGCGCAGCGCCGGGAAGTTCGTCGCGGAGCTCGCAGACAACGGGAGGCTCGCCCTGCAATTGACCAACGATGGCGCGGGTCACAATTTCCCCACCGAGGAGCGGCATCGCGCGGTGGATATGATGTACCGCTTCGTCACTGCCGATGGCGCGACCACGGAGTGGGAGCAGGCGTATCGATTCAGATCCCCCTACCGCGATGAAGTGGGGGAGAACACGCAGCTTCCTGCGGGCGAATCCAAGCGCGTGGAAGTCGACATTCCTGCGGGCACGCAACGCGCTGAGGCGCGGCTGTGGTATCGATTGACGCCTTACGTGACCGATGATGACCCGCATAGCTCGCTGCTCGAAGAACGCACCGTCGAGATTGAGTGATGCGGGGTTGGTCAGCGACTGAACCACCATCCATGGAGCTGTTGCGCATGAAGACGTCCACACAAATTCTTCCCGCGCTCGCGGCGGCCTGCATCGCGCTCGCGACACAGGCGTGTCGAGATTCTGCAGGTGGCCCGTCGAACAGCAGGGAATCGCAAGACGCGAACGTTCCGGTAGCCAACATCCTTCTCACTCAAGAGCCGGTGGCTCCACTCCCGGAGCTGGAGTTGGTCGAGGTACTGTCCGGGCTCCAAGCGGCCGCCGACAAGGTGGCGTCGCTGCTCCCGGATGCTTCGAGAGAGGCAGAGCTCCTAGACTTGGTGCGGACCGCGTTCGGTGCCGAAGGTGGTGGGGGGCGGATGCAGTCAATGGCGCAGCGCAGCCTGGAAGATGAAGCCGACGCTTGGCGCGGTTACGAGCTGGGTTTGTCTGTCGACGACGCTTCTGTGCGCACGCAGTGTGCGTTCGCCTTGGCTTCTTCAAACCATGCGGGATCACTGTCCTTGGTCTTGTACCGGCACAAGTACGAGAAGGATCCGAGCGTGCGGTTGTGGTTGGTCGACGCTGCGGTCGGGCTAGGAAGCGGCGCGGGTTTGCTGGACGTCATTGCGGCCTTCGACGATTCCGAACTCCGTGAGCAAGCCGGCCGAGTTGCGGTGAGTGTTTGTGGTCGAGTCGGTGCGGACATCGGTGACAACCCAAGCTGGGCGATGCTTCGGCAGGCCTTGGCGGGAGTGGATCTGGTGTGGCGCGAGACCGGCGTGCTTCCCGGGGTCGAGGCCATGGGTAGCGGTGAAGAGCTGCTCGATGCTCGAATCGCAGAACAGCTTGTAGCGCTTACGGGCTTTCAGCTACGGCCGGTCGACGACGCGCGATTTGTGCTTTCGCGAATGGGCACCGTGGGATTGCCACGGTTGACCGCGGCGGCGCACGCGCAGGAGACGTATCTGCGCAACCACAGTTTGGAGGTGTTGCGCGATCTCGGTCCGGTGGCGCATGGCGCTGGCGAAGCGTTGTTGTCCTTGCTGCGTGATCCGTTGTCGGCGGCGATCGCAGGAAGAGCGTTGGGCGCGGCGCGGTACGAACCGGCAATGCCTCATCTGATCGCGCGCATTGCCGACGCGGATCTCGAAACCGCCGCGGCTGCAGCCGCGGCCCTCGGTCCGATGTTGACGCGCGCGCCGAGTAGTCCGAAGCAGCGCGGACTCCAGCAGCGCGCCGTGGCAACGCTGCAGCGTGTGCTTGATGACCCGACGGGTGCCTTGGATCTGCGGGTTTCAGCCGCAACGAGCTTGGCTCATCACGAACTGCAGCAGCCAGCCCGGGGCTTTCTCTACGGTCTGCTGCAGGCTGGTGAGTACCACGAACCAACCCTCCGCGAGGCGTTACAGAATCTGGACAAGGCAGCATCACGCCAGCGAGCGGCCCAGGAAGCGGACGCAGCGCCTCGCTGATCCCCTGGACGGGGAGGGAACTGACGCCAATGCGTTGGTCCGTGCTTGGGCATTTGGGTTCCGAGGGCACTCCGGCCTCCGGGGTCGTATCGTCACGCCCCGTTCCGACACCCAAAACCACGGAGGCTTCCATGAAACACATCTTCTGGGCCCCCGCCGTGCTCCTGCTGTTGCAGGGGTTCACGGTGGAGCCCCTTATTTCGCAGCAACCTGCTGCACAAGAGACCAGTTCAGACGCGCAAGCGGCGATGGACAAGCTCACTGCCGAGTTCAAAGCTGCGAACGAAAAGTTCGGCGCGGCGATGAAGGAAGTGCAGGCGAGTGATGAGTTCAAAGCGGCTCGCAAGGAGCGCGATCGCGACGCTATGAACAAGCTGACGAAAACCGTCGAGCCCGTCGACACAAAGCCGTTCTTTGCGCAAGCGCAAAGCATGGCCAAGAAGTACGCCGGCAAAGAAGACGCCGTCGGCTTCCTGGTTTGGCTGACAATCAACGGCGGCAAGAAGGTCGCGACAAAGTCGGCCGGCACGTTGATGAACAAGCACGTGAAGAGCGAGAAGCTCATCGCGCTGTGCGAAGACGGCCGCCGAATCATGCGCACGCTTGGCGAAGAACCATGCATGGAGATGATTGAGACTCTTGAGAAGAAGAGTCCGCACCCAGAGGTGAAGGCTCACGCCATCTACCTCGCGCACCAGCTGAAAAGTCGCGGGATGTCGGATGAAGACAAAGCCGCGTCCGAGATGCGCGTTGCTAAGGCGGCCAAGATGGTCGACGGCACCCCGCTCGCCGACCGGATGCGCGCACCCTTCTTCGAGAAGGATCGCCTGCAGATTGGCATGGAAGCGCCGGACATCACGGCCAATGACCTTGATGGCGAAGAGTTCAGTCTGTCTGATTATCGCGGCAAAGTCGTCGTCATCGACTTCTGGGGCGATTGGTGACCTCCTTGCCGGGCTATGTACCCACACGAGCGGTCGCTCGTGAAGCGTTTGAAAGACAAGCCGTTTGCTCTGATCGGAGTCAACAGCGACAGAGAACTCGACAAGCTCAAGCCACGTCTCGAAGAAGAGAACATCACGTGGCGTAGCTTCTGGAATGGTCCCAAAGGAACCCAGGGACCGATTTCCGCGAAGTGGAACGTCCGTGGATGGCCAACCATTTACGTGCTCGACCACAAAGGCGTGATCCGGTTCAAAGGTGTCCGTGGTGAGTCGATGGACGAAGCCGTCGATCAGCTCCTCGGAGAGATCGAAGACTGATCAGGTCGCTTGACCTGAGCCGTGGCGAGGCCTGCGCGTGCGACCCAGTGGGGAGCATGCGCAGGCCTTGCTTATGTACGGACGCCGTCGGGAAAGAGCTGGCGTTCGCGTCACTCGCGGGGACGCTTCCGGCATGCGCCCGCTGCTGCCACTGAACGAAGGCCCCCTGGCTGACCGCCGTGGCGGGGCGTGGATTGATCGCTTGATCGCACTTGCGATTCTTGCCAGCGCGATTTGGTGGACGGTTTCACTGACCCAGATCCAGCCCAGCGCCAAGGGTCACGGCACGCACGTTCAGCTCGGTTTGGAACCCTGCGGATGGGCGACCCAGCTGCAAATCCCCTGTCCTGGGTGCGGCATGACAACCGCGGCCACACACCTCGTGCATGGATCCGTATTGTCCGCGATCTCGACGCAGCCCATGGGTGTCGCTCTCGCACTCGCAGGGTGGTGCGCAGCTCTGATGGCAGCATGGTGTCTTGTGCGCGGAAAGAGCTTCCTCGGCTGGACCGCCTATCTGCCCTGGGGCACGCTCTTCCTTGCTGGACTCGTGCTTCTCCTCGGTTCTTGGCTCTACGTCTACCTCACCTTCCAGCCTTGACGCAATTTCCATCTAGCGGCGGCCCTCGCATCCCCGGGATCCCAGAGCCGCGATCTCGCCCGTCTTGGGTGATGCCGATTCTCGTCGGCTTGGTCGCGACGGTCTTGCTGCACATCCCAGTTCTTGCAGACCGGAGATTGTGGGCGGGTGTCGCCTGTTTCTGCGGATGCTCTGGCGGGTTGGTTGGATTCCTGCCAGCGTTCTTGGCGGCGCGTCGCGACGCCGGTGTACGCGCGGCTCAAGGTTTCACGGTGTCGTTCATCGCGGTCGGACTCGGCGCGTTCCTGGTGGCTTGTGGCTCCATGCTGTTCAGCGAGATTTCCGCGGGCCTGCGAACGGAGGTGTCCGACGTCATGGATCAGGCGATGGCCGATGCGGGGCGCGAACTCACTCCTGAGGAACGCACGGAGATGTTGGACACGGTCATGACGTTCATGAAGTACTCCCCCGTGACCGGAGCAATTCTCCTCTCGGTGTGCGGCGGGATCGTGGGTGCGTTGACCGCCTACTTCGTCAACCGTGGCGGTCCGTCCAAAGGAAACGAAGAGGTGTTCGAAGCTCCGAACGATCGCTGGAACTCGACTCCGCCCACCGCCGACTAGTCCGCGAAGCTGATGATCGGCGCGGTTTCCGCGCTCGGAGCGTGATCGGTCGAATCACGAATTGCGCATTCGGAGTCGGGCGAAGACTGCGACCGCAGGAGTTGTGGGTCAGTAGTCGTCGCGGCTGGCTACGTCGTCTAGCAGCAAGCGGTAGGACGCGTAGCGCGTTTCCGCAATCTCGCCAGCTTCTACGGCTGCGCGGATCGCGCAGTCGGGCTCTTCGACATGACTGCAGTTGCGGTAGCCGCACGCGCTCATTCTGGTCACGAACTCGCGGAAGTAGAACGACAGCTCTTGGGCGCTCGTGCCGAAGAGACCGAAGCTCCGGATACCTGGCGTGTCGAGCACGTGGCCGCCGTGCGGCAGACGCAGCAGGCTTGTGTGGGTTGTCGTGTGTTTGCCCTGGCGAATGCGAGACAGGGTGCCGACGCGAAGCGCCAGGCCGGGCTCGAGTGCGTTGAGCAACGACGACTTGCCTACGCCTGATAGGCCTGAGAGCACCGAAACGTGTTTGCTCAGCAGTGTGCGTAGTTGGTCCAGCACCTCCGGTGTTCGCTCGCCCTTGCCTTCGATGCTGGTTGCGAAAACCGGGTAGCCCAGCGACTCGTAGAGCGACTGCCACTTCGCGACGAGGCCCTTGCGGTCGAGATCTACCTTGGTCAACACGAGAGCGGCGTCAATTCCCTCGCGCGCGGCTCCGGCGAGGACGCGGTCGACGAGTTCGGGTTGGAATGGAGGTTCGCGAACCGCGGTGCACACGAGCACCAGCGAGATGTTCGCTGCGAGAACCTGTTCGCGATCTCCTTCGCCCGACGTGCGGCGCGCGAGTCGCGTCTTGCGGGGCAGCACTTCGTCAATGGCGCCACCGTCTTGAAGCCCCGTGATGATGACGCGATCTCCCACGGCGATGGGGCGCTTCTCGCGCACGACATCGTCGTGCTTGCGGTCGAACAGCTTGCCTCGCAACGGCACCTTGAGGACCTGTCCGGAGTAGGGGGTCGCGTGAGTGTCGTTGGCTCCATCGGCGGCTACGCGCGCTTCGGCAGACTGATCATCCACGACTTCGACCTCACAGACCTTCGCGTCAACGCGAAGAACCAGACCGCGAACGCTGTCTGGCGTTTCGGTGGGATCGGGAGCTGCTGTCAAGAGGAGGCGTGGGGTCGCATCGGAGTTTGGGAGGCCGCAATTGGTTTGCGTGCGCGCCATCATGCATCATGCCGCTCGTGATTCCGCACGACAGACTGCAGCTCTAGGCATGACGCATTCCACGTCGAAGCTCTCGCCCGGGTCCAACAGCCCCGTGGGACGGTTGGCGCCGAGCCCGACCGGTGCCCTGCATTTGGGCAATGCCCGGACGTTTCTGCTGACTTGGCTATCCATCCGAAGCCGTGGCGGCACGCTGCCACTGCGGATCGAGGACATCGACGGGCCGCGGGTAAAGCCCGAAGCCATCGACCGCACACTGACCGATCTGGCATGGCTCGGCCTCGACTGGGACGGGGATCCGATTCTGCAGTCGACGCGACGAGACGCCCACGAGCAGGCGATCGCGCAGCTGCTCGCGGACGGCTTGGCCTATCCCTGCACGTGCTCACGCCGCGAGGTGGAGGAGGCCGCGTCCGCACCCCATGAATCGTGGATGGACGCGGCAACGTACCCGGGCACGTGCCGGGGGCGATTCACCAGTCGCGAGGCCGCTCGTGCGGAGACCGGCCGCGAACCTGCGGTTCGCTTTCGGGTCGATGTCGACGCCGTGCCGTTTACGGACGGTTTCCGCGGTGTCGAAGCGGGATCGGTGCGCGGAGACTTCGTGATCGCGCAGCGGAGTGGGGGGCCGTCCTACCAGCTCGCGGTCGTGGTAGATGATGCCGCCATGCAAGTCGACGAGGTCTTTCGCGCGGACGATCTGCTGGTCTCGACGCCGCGCCAGCTGCTGCTCTACAAGGCGTTGGGTTTGCGGGCGCCGGCGCGGTTCGTCCACGTGCCGCTGGTTGTGGGGCCAGACGGCAAGCGCTTGGCCAAGCGCCATGGCGATACGTCACTTGCCTGGTTTCGCAAGGAAGGCGTGAGTGCGGAGCGCGTCATGGCGTTCTTGGCGCGAACCGCAGGGTTGTTGGTTCCCGGCGATGACACCCCAATTGCCGCGTCCGACTTGTTGGAGGCGTTTGATCTCTTCGCGGTGCCCAGGCAGGCCGTGGTTGTCCGTCAGGAAGACCTTGGCTCGAGTTCTGCCTAGGACTTCGCCAGGTTCGCCGATCTTCGCGATCGCTCGAGCCTTGAAGAGAATTGATGGGCTACGTAACCAACGGTCCAAGCCGTCGCGGTGGTCCCATGTGTCCAAATCCACAAGGAGCGCCAGCTCGACTCGGTCGTGATCTGTAGCAGGTATCCGGAGAGTGCTGCTGGGAAAAACAAAACCGCCAATAGCACGCCGGTGCGTCGCCTTGCCGCTGGTCCGGACTTGAACCGGCCCCAAATGTGTTGCCGCCACAGCACACCGACGCAGAAGACCAAGGCAGGCGCGGTGATCAAGTGCAGGGCGGCTGTGCTTGGCTCGAGCGGGTGGTTCACGATCGAGAACTCGTCCATGGGATCGAGGAACCATCGCATCCAACCAAAGACCAAGCCTGTGCCACAGACGAAGACCACTGCGGTGTGTACGGACCATGCGGTACCGCGTTTCATGCTTAAGTGTTCCCCTTCCGAACTGGCTTGGATGTGCTTGCAGGCTGTTTCACCGTGGACCGACTCGCGGGCTGAGTGGACGTGCTCGGTCGTGACGCGGGTTTGACCTGTCCTTTCTCATCGGCGGGAGTTTTCGATTCACGTTCCATGAGCACGCTGTGGATCGCAAGAGTTCGGCGGACGCAGTTGATGGTGGCACGGGCGGTGAGAGTTGCGCCGGTCATGGGGCGGATAGAGCGCTTGAGCCGTAGCTCTTTGGTCAGTGCCTGGTCGTCAAACTGTCGGTACCACTTGGATTTTGGGATGTACTCTTTGGGTTCTCCAAACGCGAGCAATTCGATGCGACCTACGGTTCCGTCTGGTTGAACCACAACCATGAGTATTTCTCGACGAGACCGCACCCTGTGGTTGTCGAAGTACGCGGTGCCCACCACGTTGCCATCACTTTGAGCGATGTACGGACGAATCACAGCGTCGGTGAACTGTTGGCCGGAGCGTTTCGCGATCGCCTCAACTTCTGGCTTCGAGAGATACGCGGTGCTGCGCTGGGTCTCCGCCTGCGGGAACGCCAGTTTCAACGCTTCGTCCATGGTGAGGAAAACGCCGCCTTGCGCTGATGTTGCGTGAGACAAGACGGAGAAAATCACACCGAGCAGAGTTGTGAAGCGAGCGTTCATCAAAATGCGTAGCCAAACAACACGTTGAACACGTCATGGCCTTCGCGGAAGTCTTGGAAGTCGGCTTTGATCACTACTCCTGGGACGGGCTGGAAGTTGACGCCGAATGTCAACACTCGCTCGTCACGTCCTGACTCCGCGGTGAATCCTTGCTCCAAGCGCTGTTGGGTGTCGACTCGTTCGTGCCGGAAGAAGGGTGATAGGCTCGCTTCGGAGGGGGAATCGAATGCAGTCAAGATGTCGTATCCGACCTCGACGTAGTAACCGTTCAGTTCCTTCGCGAGGTTGTTGCCGGTGTTGGCGTTGAACTGCGCGGTGTCTTTCAAAAATGAATGCGCGTAGAGCGCGCGAAACGTCCAGGGCCCGGGTTCGAAGCTCAGGTGCGCGTCGACGATCGTGGTTGAAAGGTCTGGGATTGTGTTGCCAGAGTCGTCGATCCCGTCTTGACCGGTCTTGCCGTGGAATACGGACGCACCGACCAGGAGTCCTGGAGTGTCTGTCCAATCGAGACGGCCGACGAATCCGAAGTCGTCCGCCGCGGAGCGGTTGGCCCTTTGCCGACCGCCGCGTAGTCCGCCTGCACCGAACCCCTCGCCATTGAGGCTTGTCATCGCGTAGGCCCTGTAGCCGAACCCACCAGACTCGCCAAACAGTCCCACGCCTGGCTCCCGCCAAGTCGTCGGAATGATGCGCTGTTCGGTGACCGGTCGAGCCGATGGCAGGAACGTGTTTGGTTCGTGCCGCTCGTTGATCAAGCCCATCGGCGCGAGCAGGACACCTGCGCGCAAGTTGACCGGCTCGCGCCAGAGCCAATCCAAGTAGGCCTGTTCAACGGAAACGGAGCCTGAGGAGTTCGTGGATCCTGAGCTTGAGCTAGTTGAACCGTGTTCGAATTCGATCTCCGAGTTGAACACGAAGTTGTCGTCGAACTTGTATCCGAAGTACAGCACGACGCGTTGTGCGTCGAACACGTCTAGTTCTCCAGAGTTCTGGGCGAATAAGAACTCGCCGTAGCCGCCGATCGAGAGGCCTTTTTCAACGCCGTAAACTTTGGATGCGGAGGGACTGAATCCAAAGCGAGATCCTTCAACATCCGGGACAACGTCACGAAACGTGAAGCTCTCGAATTCTCGACTCATTGCATCTTGCTGTTGCTCAAGCTGCTTGATCCGTCGAGTGAGGTTCTGAATCTCTTTCGTGAGTTCGTCCTGTGCTGTGAGTGGAGTCACTACGGCCAAGATTGCGACTAGGCAGGCGAGTCGGGTGGTCATGCTCAATTGCGAGAAATCGCGAGGGAGGAGCGCGAAACGAGCTGTGCGTTCGCGTTCAGGGAGATGCAGGATTCTTTGATCCCGGAAGAAAGGTGAACCCGGGGAGGTCCAGAGCCAGTGGTCTCGATGATCACCGCATCAATTCCTGGGAGCGTGTCGATCCAATCGATCGCCGCAGATGGCCCAAGAACGAAGCTCGCTGTCGAGAGGCAGTCGGCGTCCAAGGCCGACGGCGCGAACACTGTCGCGCTGCCGAAGTTTGGAGCGAGTGTTCCGGACCGGGGATCGAAGAGGTGTCCCACCTGAGCGCCGTCGACGGTTCGTTGGCGTTCGGAGTTGCCGGACGTGGCGAGGGATCCGCGAGCGCCGCGTTGGATGCGGCAAATCGACTGCTCACGCTGGCGTGGATGCGCGATGTCCATCCATAGAGCTGATCGAACCGTCCACGCCAGTTGGCCGCCAAGGTCGACGAGCAACGACACGTCGTCTTCCGCGGTTGCTAGTGCTGCGTCGAGTCCTGCACCCTTGCCGAAGGCGCCGGCGTCGATCGAAGCGTTGGCCACGGTGCGATACGCGGCCCGTGATCGTGGTTTGAGCTGAATCGAACCGAGGCCACTCGCAAGTACGGCGGACGACAGTTGGCCAGGCGTTGGCGCGCGACCTTCGCCACGCAGATCCCAGGCTGCGGTCAGTGCTCCGGATGCTGGTTGAAACGCGCCGTCGCTGGCACGGGCCCACGCCATCGCTCGAGTCAGTTCGTCGTGGGTCGATTGGCTGAGCTCAAACGCTGTCCAAATGGGGCTGCGGTTTAGCTCCGAGAGTTCCGACGTTGGTCGCCACGTGGAGAGACGGGCTTCGGTGGCTTCGAGTGCTTCCAGCGCCCGTTCACTGGCGACGAGTGCGCGTTCGTGGCTCGGCGCGTCGGCGACGATTCGGGCAGAAGTGCCCATGACCCACGCCAGGCGTTCGACGCGGTTCGTCGCGGTCCGCTGCACCTCGGTCGTGTCGGCAGGTGCCGCGATTCGTGGTGGCGGGGTCTGAGTGTGTGCCGTCGACCAAGGCATCGACCCGATGAGGGCTAATGCGAGTTTAGGCAAGCTCTTGCGTCGTGCGGGGGTGGCGTAGGGCCGCATGGGAAGTGGGCACCGGGAGGTGTGAGGGGAAGGTCTTTTTGAGACCAGATCTCAAGAGGGTTAGAGCTTTTGAGATCGGTTCTCAATAGGGGTGCCCATGGAATTTTCTGACCCTGGGTCGGTTTGAGCCGGTTTCGAGGTCTGCACGGAATCCTGCGATGCCCCGGTTCTGGTCCTGCGGAGCGCTCTCGACCGGGAACCCTGATCAGCTCCGGCAGGTTTTTGCAGAAGGGCAGAGTTTCGGGTCTAGCTGCTATCCTCGCCCGGCCATGGTCCGCGCTCAGCACATCACTTCCGCAAAGAACCCCCTCTTCAAGCGCTTCAAGGATGCAGCGCTTGGCAAACTCGACGGGCTGCTCGTCGCGGAAGGCGTGAGGCTTGCCGCCGAAGTGCTCGATGCGGAGATCGAAGTTGAAGAAGCGGCCGTCGCTCCCCGTCTGGAGAGCACAACCGCGGGTCGCGCACTGCAGGAGCGCCTTGAGCGCAGCGGTGCGGCGTTGTCGTTCGTGCCCAACAACGTGTTCGAACGGCTGTCGTCGCTCACCACCCATCAGGGTGTCGCACTGTTGGCGAAGAAGCCCCGTCACGCGCTTCACGAACTCACCGGCGACTCGCTGGCGCCTCTAGTCGTGCTTGCCGCCGGTGTGCGTGACCCCGGGAACCTCGGAGCGCTGATTCGCACCAGCGAAGCTGCGGGCGCAGACGGCTTGATCGCATTGGCTGGCGGTGCCGATCCATTCCGCGAGAAAGCGGTGCGCGGATCGATGGGCAGCGTGTTCCGCTTGCCGGTCGTCGGTGGAATCCCGGTCGAGCAGGCGGTGACGTTTGCCAAAGAGAAGCGACTGCAGCTCGTCGTCGCGGACGGCGGTGGCACGCTCGACTACTCGGGCGCGAAGTTCGACTTGCCGACTCTGCTGGTGTTGGGGGGTGAGACCGGTTCGTTCCCCAGAGAGATCGTTGCTGCGGCGGACGTCTCGGTGCAGATCCCGTTGTGCGAGCCGGTCGATAGCCTGAACGTCGCGGTTGCGTCCGGAATCCTGCTCTTTGAGGCGCGGCGACAACGCCAGTAGATCGTGGGGCTGTTCGACGGATTTGGGGAAGAGCAGGGGGCGCGTAAGGCCTCGCCCGACGCGCCACTGGCCGAGCGCATGCGCCCAAGGAATCTCGACGAGGTGCTCGGCCAAGAGACGGTACTTGGTGAAGGGCGCGCGCTGCGGCAGGCCATCGAAGCTGGCCGCTGCGGGTCATTGATCCTGTGGGGGCCGCCGGGCGTGGGCAAGACCACACTGGCGTTGCTGATCGCGGAAGCCTCGGGCCTCTCGTTTGAGCCGTTCTCCGCGGTTCTCTCAGGCGTCAAACAGGTGCGTGAAGCGACCGAGCGTGCCCAACGTCGACGGCGCGTGGAGCAAAAGGGCACGCTGCTCTTCGTGGATGAGATCCACCGCTTCAACAAGGCGCAGCAGGACGCGTTTCTGCCACACGTCGAGCAGGGCGTTTTCGTGTTGATCGGCGCGACCACGGAGAACCCATCGTTCTCCGTGATTGGTGCGTTGCTGTCCCGATCGCGAGTGGTCGCGCTCCAACCGTTGTCGACAGAGGCGGTGCGGTCGCTGCTGGATCGTGCGTTGATCGATGATGAACGCGGCCTGGGCGTGCGCGGATTGAAGTTCACTGCTGAGGCGTTGGATCGACTGGCGATGTTGGCCGAGGGTGACGCGCGCCGCGCGCTGACCGTTTTGGAGGCCGCCGCCGCAACCGCGTTGGATGGCGAAAGCCTGGGACTAGACGCGATCGCTGAAGCGTTCCAGCACCGGACGTTGGCACATGACCGTGGCGGCGACCTGCACTTCGATTTGTTGTCGGCGCTGCACAAGAGCCTGCGCAACTCCGATGTGCAGGCGGCCGTGTATTGGTTGGCGCGGTTTCTCGAAGCCGACGCAGATCCGCTGCAGGCGGCGCGGCGCATGGTGGCCATGGCGTCCGAAGATGTTGGCTTGGCCGACCCGATGGCATTGCAGGTCACCATGAGTGCGTTGCACGCGGTGCAGTTTCTCGGAATGCCGGAGGGGCGGCTGCCGCTGACACAAGCCGCCATCTACTTGGCTGCGGCGCCGAAGAGCAACTCGGTCTACCAGGCGATTGCTGGGGCTCAGCAGGAGATTGCCCAGGGTGCGCAGCACCCGGTGCCGATGCAGATCCGCAACGCCCCGACGCGCGTCCATCGAGACGTAGGGGCAGGGCAAGGCTACGCATACGCGCATGACCAAGTCGACGGCGTCGCTGCCATGGAATGCCTTCCCGATGCCCTCTTGGGGAAGACGTTCTACCGGCCGGGAGAGCGTGGTTTCGAGCTGAAGGTCAAAGAACGCATGGCGGAAGCCGATCGACTGCGGCGCAGCAAGAAGGGGTGAGCGTTCGGTTCGGACTGTCGGGTTGGAGCTACGACGACTGGGTCGGTCGGGTCTATCCGAGAGGCTGCAAGGACACGCTGCGCGAAGTCGCGCGCTATGTCGACTTCATCGAACTGAACTCCACGTTCTACCGAACACCCGACGCAGCAATGGTGCAGTCGTGGCTCGATCGCACGGCGGAGTTCAAGACGAGCTTCACGGCGAAGCTGCCTCGCGAACTGACTCACGAACGCCGACGAAGCCGGGAGTTCGTGAAAGCCGTGGCGCTTGGTTTCGAGCCGTTCGCGCACGCCGCAGACGGTCGCTTCCAAGGTTTGCTGGCGCAGTTCCCGCAGTCGTTCCGTGCAGACGATGCAGCGGTTGCCCACTTGGCGTGGCTTGCGCGTGAGCTGGAGCGGTTCAAACCGCTCTATGCCGAAGTGCGTCACGCGTCATTCGCCACGCCGACGATGCGCGAGCGACTGATGGATGCAGGTTGCGTGCCCGTGCACTTGGATTGGCCTGGAGCGCAACCGTTGACGCAGGATGCGAACCGGGGCTTCGCGTGTGACGTGCTCGATTCGGGTTCCGCGCCGGCCTATTTCCGACTGCACGGACGCAACGTTGCGACGTGGTACGCGAAGGGTTTAGGTCGCGACGCGACTTACGATTGGAATTACGCGGCGTCCGAAGTCGAAGATCTCCGTGATCGAGCCCTGCGCATTGCAGCAGCTTCCGGTGACGTGCTGGTGGCCGCCAACAATCACTTCCAAGGCAAGGCGATGAAGCTCGTTCTGGAGCTGCGCGCTGCGCTACAGGGTGGCGCAGTCGACGTCGCCCCCTCCATGCAGAGAGCATTCCCGTCGTTGCGAGCCATCGCGGCCCGCGTCGAACCCATGCAGGGCGAGTTGTTCTAGCGCCTCCGGCGGCGTGATCTGGTGTGGCGAAAGGCCCCTGGGGTCGCCGCTTTCCTCGATTCTCAACTCACCGCACGTCGAGGCAGGTTGCTGGGGATCTTGAGGTGTTATGCTCTGCCGCCGTTCGGGTACGGAGGAGTGATTCTTGATCGGTTCGCTTGCACCCACGCACTGGCACCGCCGCACTGTTTCTTGGGGTGAATGATGATGGAACGCAGCTCTCCCGCGATGTTTCTGGTTTGCACGGGGATCGCGCTCGCCGCTTTCGTCGCGGGGTTCTTCGTCGGTGGCGCGGGGTCGGCTGTTGAGGCGGCGGAACCATCAAGTTTCTCCGCATCTCCCCACGCTGAGAAGTTTGGCGATGACGGTGTCGGCCCGGCAGTCGTTCGTTCCGATTCCATGGACAGGCGCGAAGCCAAGTCGTTGCCAGCGACTGGCCCCTCTGCAGAGTTTATCGACCAGGGTGTTCGAGCGATGGAGCGTCCACCGGTTGATCAACCGCGAGGAACAGCGGTGATCTCCGGACAGGTGACGACAACCAGTGGTGAACCGGTCGCGGGCGTCACGGTGTTCGCGACCCCTGCTCGCA
>CBESZZ010000018.1:0-16977 GCA_965534055.1 uncultured bacterium
GTCGGATGGCGACTTCATCGTGGTCGAGCAGTCCGAACAGCTCTTGCGCTGCTTCCGGAGTCTCCATGCCAGCCAGCGTGTAGGGCGCTTCAACTTTCTGCGGCACTTCCTTGAAGGTCCGAAAGAAGCGCTTGAACTCCTTCAGGGCATCGAGCCGTTCTTCACGGCCGACCTCTTCGAGTCCATCGCCCTCGCGCTCCACGGCAGGTGGCAACGAATCGGGAAACTGACCGACGACGGGCCGGGCCGTGGCCACAGCAAGCAACAAGAACGCCAAGCATTTCGCACACATGCCGCGCAGCGTATCACGCCTGCAGCCCCCTCGGCATCACCGCCGAAAGCTGGGCAACGAGGTCGCCGACGTGCGATTTCGAACGCCGGAAGTCAACGCTTGCTTAGTAGCCCCCGCTGCGGGGCGTGATAACCGGCACCGGGGTGCTCGATGACCCGGGCGTTGGCTCCAAGCCCGGGACCGGGCTCACACTACGCTCCCGGGACTGGCTAGACGATGGCTTCGTTTCGCCGCCCGGCGTGGGTGGGTAGGGGTTCGGCTCCACCTGATCCGGAACACCCTGATTCTCGATCAGCTTGCGCAACCAGACCTGATCCTCCGTGGTATCGAAGGTCACTCCACCACCGTTGATCGCGCCAATCTCTTCCACGACGCTGCGCGGCAGCAAGACACGGTTGTCATCGCTCTCGAGAATGATCAGGTCGCCTTCCTGCAGAATCGTGCCCTGCAGCAGGTTGTGGTTGGTCAGGCGCACGTAGTTGCCCTTCGAACCAGCGAACTTCTGGAAGCGCGTGTTCGCCAGCGGTGCGATCTTCGTGATGTCGGCAGCCGCCAACGTCACTTCTCCATCGCCTTGGCGCAGCGTGACGTCACCCCCCTTCATCTTCTTCACCGGTCCGATGAAGAAGTTGCCGTTGGCCAGCTGCGTGAACGCTTCGACACCCGGCTCCACCGAGAACATCGTGCTGAGTTGGCCACCTGTCTTGATCTTCTCGGGATCGTCGTAGCGCTCGCCGATTGCGAGGCCTGAGCCCAAGGGCAAGGTGGCCTCGTCCAAGGCATCGGCCGCGCCGCCAGCAACCCACACCGTGGTGCCCGGAGCCGTCGTTTCGTCAAGGAGCGGGTTCACGTCTACGATGGCTGGGCCTTCGATCGTGCGCGGGTCGTTGCCGCCCCCGGTCTCGGGGTCGACTGGACCCAAGGGGTCGAACTGCGGATCCGTGACGGTTCCCGGATCAGCAACGACGGGGTCCGTGTTCGTCGGATCCGATTCCGGGTCCGTCGTTCCTGGATCGGTCACCACTGGATCGGTCGCCCCGGGATCGGGAAGGACTGGTCGCTCCACTGGAGTCACACCGTCTGGCGTGCCGTCCGGCAGGATGTTGGTCGGATCGGTGGGATCGGTGTTCGGATCAACCGTCGGGTCCGTGTTCGGATCCGTGTTCGGATCGGTCGGGTCCCCGTTCATGGGATCCGTTTCAGGGTCGACGACCGGATCCGTCTTCGGGTCAGTCGGATCGCCGTTCACCGGCGTGCCCGGGTCGACGATCGGATCGGTGTTCGGGTCGGTCACGGGATCCGTCGTTGGATCGCCGATGACGGGCCGCGTCACTGGGTCCGTCGGGTCGCCAGGCAACCCGGGGCGCGTGACGTTGAGCACGTCGACGCCTTCAGGCTTCGGTGCGAGCCCAACCAACTCTGGCTTGACCAAGACCACAGCCCCTGCGGCCAAGAGAATCAGCGCGGCTGCCATGATCGGCAGGAAGCGTTTGACCAAGCTCCGCTTGGCGGGAACGAAGACCGTGGTCTCGCCGTGCGCACTGTCACCGTCGACATAGACATCGTCGTGGTCGCTCGCGTCGGCTTCCGGCATCTCGTCATAGCCAGCTTCGCCTTCGTAGGTCTCGCCGTCGTGGGCCACCGCGTCCACGCCAGAGTCCTGCATGGCGGCCGTCGCGTCGCCGTAGATCGGATCGTGCTCGTCCTCGTGATCCATCGGCTCATCCGATGCATCGCCGGCGACGTCCTCGTCACCTGCAGCTTGGCCGAGCGGTTGCTCAACCCAGCCGTTCTCCTCGCCGCCAGCAGCAGCGCTGGCGTGCAGAAGCGCTTCCGCCCGCTCCAGCTCGGTCTCAGGCGCTTCTTCGCCCCAACCTGCCTCGGCCACTTCTGGCTCGAAGCCCTGTCCGCCTTCCTGCTCTGCCGCGAACCCCAAAACGGGATCTGCGGTGTCGAGGTCCACGGGCCCCGTGGGCGCGGTTACCGGCTCGGTGTCCGCTGCAGCCAACGCTTCGAACTGCGCGAAGTCTCCGGTCTCGGTGCCTTGGACAACTCCATCTGCTCCATCGGCGCTGTGAACGACCGCATCCGCATCCGCACTGTAAACACTGGCGTCTCCAACCAGGTCTTCAGCCACGACGGCCTCGTCGAAGTCGTCCGCAATGACGAAGTCTCCAGCGTCCATGTCCACCGCGTCGTCCTGCGCATCCAACGATGCGTTTGCGACCGCGGAGAATTGGCTGAAGTCAGCATCTTGCGTGTTGTCCGACACGCCTTCGGTCACGTTCAGACCGGCGGAATCCACAGTGTCAAAGCCGCCGTCCCCGTATTCCGTGTAACCGGTTCCGGTGTGCTCGGCTGCCTCGTCTTCAAGAACGAACGTCGACTCATCGAAATCCGAGTCCAAAACATCGCTCGACTCCACGCTGGCGTAAGCCGCAGCTTCGTTTTGCTCGACCTCGGCGACGTAGTCAACGACTTCTGGTGCGACGACTTCCGGCTCCGGATCCATCTCCAAAGCGAACGGCTGCTCGTTCTCAACCGTCTCTTCAACTGGCGGCAGCGAAGTGATCGTTGGCTCGATGCGCTCGCTTTCTTCATCGTCCATGAGGACTTCGAACTCTTCGTCGAGTTCGTCGAGGAATGGATCAAAGTCCAGGTCGTCTTCAAAGTCGTCGTTGCGCAGGGACTCGGAATCTCGCGTGGGAATACCCATTTCTTCTTCGCTCATCAGTGTCGCCTCCCAACGCGGACCGTCGTCCTCTGAGAACTCGCGGCCGGAGGTGAATGCCACGCTCGGATCCGCCACGGAGTGATCTTCGAACAGCACGTCATCCGCAACGCCCGAGTCCCCTTGGTCGGGCGGTGTGTGCCGTGCAGCACTGAAGAGATCGTTTAGTCCAGCGGGGCGCGCAGAAGCATCGCCTCCAGCAGAACCATCCGCCGCGTCGTCATCGACGTCATCGAACAACGAATCGGAATCGCTCGACGACACGGTGTCGTCCGGCGTTTCATCATCGAAGGGGAAGTCGTCGTCGGGTGTATTTTCGACAGTCATGGATTGTCTCCAGTGGCAGCGGTCGCTTCCTGTATCGGCACGCCCGAGGTGCGGGTTGATCCGGAACCGAGTCGACATGCGCCCAGACAGATGCTCCCCGTCTCCTGAGAGGTTCGCCGTGCCCGAAGGGATGGTCGGAAGCGACCGTCGCACCGAACCCAGCCGCCCATGACGCTCACTCCCGCAACCCTTCGAGAGCGTCGACCGAATCAGGCCGGATCGGAAACTTTCTAGCCGGCGCTCTCAGCCCACGCAGACGAGGCGCAACCGCCAACCCCCTGGTGGCGCTCTAAGCTTTCGAACTGGAGAGGTTCGGGTCGTCGAGGCCCAGGCGCGCAACGTGAGCCCGGTAACCCTCCGACGAAGTCAGCAACGTCCGAACCCCGCCGCGAAGCAGGGTGAGACCCTGTGCGTCGATCCATTCCAGCAATGGAATCAAGAACTTGCGCGACGTATCCAGCGCGTCCCTGAGTTCGGGGATCTCCAGCGCGCCGTCGTGCCTGCGGCAATTTTCGACGATTGCACGCATCGCGGCATCCAGCGTGGAGGCCGCATACCAGTGGTCACCGACAAGCCGGACACGCTGCTCATCGCGCGCGCGCGCGAGCATGCCTTCAACGGTCTTCGCATCGAAGCTGGATCGTTCCGCGAGCTCCGCGGCCGTCGGCGGACGACATCCTCCATCCGCACACAGCTTGGTCAGCTTGTCCAACCGCGACTGATCCTCGGCGGGCAGTGGCTTCAGGCGATCAAGGAACAGGATTTCTCCCTGCGTTCCCGCGCGGACCTTGCCGCCCTCTTCGAGAAGATCTAGCACGGCGTCGCGCAGCTCTGCCGGGAGCGAACGGGTCACTTGCAGCGCCGTGCGCTGAATGGACGCGGCAAGCGGCTTCGACGCCAAGATCTTCTCTACGGAACGGAGGACATCGGTGGCCCCCGCCTGCATGACCTCGACCGTAAAGGCACGGCCACTGCGCGCGTGCAAGTGAAGCTCGGGTCGATCCTCAAGCACGGTGACGACGGACGCTTCGTCCAAGCCGAGCGCCGCGGCGACCTCTTTCGCTTTCCGCCCCGCGGGCCCTGCCGCTTCGATTTCGTGCAGCACACGGGTCTCTGGGCGCGAGCCGGCCTCGAGCAGGCCGGTGAGCTCTTCGCCCAACTCTTGGCGACGATAACGACGTGGCGCCGTGCCGACCCGCAGCACCCGTCCGCCACCAACCGTCACCACGGGATTGACCAGGCGAAGCAAGAAGCGATCGCCGTGCGCGCAGCACACCGACTCATGCAGCAGCACCCGAGCGAGTACGGCGTCCGGTGCGGCTGCGCCCGCCGGGGAGTCTTGGTCGACGGAATCGCCAGCGGCCGCCAGGCGTGCGAGTTCCAGCTCTGCGGCGGTGACTTCGTCACGGTCCAGCAGCAGCAGGTGGCCGCGAACTTCACTGGTCCCGGTGTGAAAGCGAACCTCAGAGCGATGACACAGGCTCTGGCTCACGTGGGGCAGCAGTCTGAGCTCCACGTCGACGGCATCTCCCGTCGGGTAAATTCCTGGCGCAGCCGCGACCATGCCTCGACCGATGCCCGCGTCTTTCGCGTCGGGAACGGACAGTGCCGTGCTGTGCCCGGCCACAGCCTCTTCCACCGTGCCGCCGTAGGCGTGGACCGCGCGCACCTTCAGTTTCTTGCCGTGGGGCAGGACTTCGAGCTCCTGCCCTGCGCGCACCGCCCCATCGAGCGGGATGCCCGAGATGACTGTGCCGATCCCGGGAAGTGAGAATACCCGTTGGATCGGCATGCGAAACGTGCCCGTGCTCGGACGCACACTGACGTCCGCAGCCAGCAACTCCAACGCCGCGCGAAGCTCCTCGACACCGTCGCCAGTGGTGGAACTGAGCGGATAGACCTCCACGCCGTCTAGCACCGTGCCGCGCAGCAACTCGCGCACCTCGTCTTCGGCGAGCATCTGGGTCTCTTCGTCAACCAGGTCGACTTTGGTCAACGCGACGAGCCCGCCTTGCACGCCCAACACATCAAGGATGTCCAGGTGCTCGCGAGTCTGCGGCATCACGCCGTCATCTGCGGCCACAACGAGCATGGCCAGATCGAGCCCCGTGCTGCCCGCAACCATGTTGCGCACAAAGCGCTCGTGCCCCGGCACATCGATGAGTCCAAGAAGCCGCCCGTTGGCCATCTTGAATCGGGCGAAGCCCAGATCGATGGTTAGCCCGCGCTTCTTCTCTTCTTTGAGTCGATCCGGGTCGATGCCCGTCAACGCGCGCACCAGACTGCTCTTGCCGTGATCGATGTGGCCGGCCGTGCCGACCATCACCGGATGGATCCTGCGGCTCATCGCCGTCTAATCAGGACTCAAGGAACAGGATACGCTGACAAGAGCCACACTCGACCATGGTCTGCGCACCCATCAAACGGGCGACGTCGTTGGTCGTGATGCTGGTGTAGCACCCCTGACAGTTGTTCCCAATCACACCGCACACCGCCAGGTGATCGCGCACCTTGAACAGCCGGGTGTAGGTCTCCAGCAGGTCCGGCGGAATGTTCTCGCCAAGCTCCTGACGCTTCTCGCGAAGCCCGGCAACGGCCACCTCGCACTCGGCTTCGATCGCGGCTGCCTTCTTCTTGAACTCGGCGAAAACCGCCTCGTCGTCGGTCACCGCGGTCGTCGCAGCTTCACTGGCGGCCCGCAACTGGTCGAGTTCCTCAAGGACCTTCAACCCTTCTTCTTGGAGCGTGTCGCGGTCTCCCTTCGCAGACTCGATCGCAAACAACGTCGCTTGATACTCGGCGTTGTTCTTCACCTCGTTGAGGCGGTTGTCGAGTTTCTGCAACTCGGCGTCAGCCGATCGAACGGAAACATCGATCTCGCGACTCCGCACCGAAGAGCGATCCTCTTCGGCTTTGCGGTCGACCGCGAGCCTCTTCAGCTCCTCAAGTCTCTTCGATCTCTTGGCTTCCTCAGCGGGAAGCGAATCGAGGTCACGGGTAGCAAGAGCGATCTGTTGATCGACTTGCTGCAAGTCAATCAGCTTCGCAACGTGTGGATGCACCAGGATATTCAATAGCGAGGGGACGAGCGGGTTCAGGCTGGCAGAAGTCTAGACCCCAACCCAACCACGCCCACCGCACCTTTTCAATTTCCCCACATCCGAGGCAACCGAAAGGTCCCTGCGCGTTTTTTGCGACGGATTGAGCGAACGCCCAGGAGACCGCGCAGCTCCTTAAGAAGAACCGCTCTAGAGCAGACCAGCAACCGCGAAACAGCGATCCCTCCGGACTTAGGCACCCGCCATCCCATCCGGCAAGTTGCCCGTCTCGCCGGCGGAGGCCGCAGGCGACGGGAGCGCAAGGAATCCGCGCGGAAGGCGGGGCATCGCCCCGCCGAGCACGGAATGACGCAGCGATCGCGTCGCCTGCGACCTCCGCCTAGGCGCCTTCGGGGGCAGAGTCCAAGAAGCCACCGAGCCGCCGCGAGCGCACTGGGTGCTGCAATTTGCGGACGGCCTTGGCTTCGATCTGCCGCACACGCTCCCGCGTCACGCGAAAGATCCGCCCGACTTCTTCGAGGGTGTAGGTGTAGCCATCACCGATGCCGTAGCGCAGCTTGATGATCTCGCGCTCCCGGAAGGTCAGCGTCGAGAGCACGCTCTCGATGCGCTCTTTGAGCATCTCGCGCGACGCTGAAGCCACCGGGGACTCAACGCTCTCGTCTTCGATGAAGTCGCCGAAGTACGAATCATCCGACTCGCCGATGGGGCGATCGAGGCTGATCGGGTGCTTGCTGATCTTCATGACGCGCTTGGCTTCCTCGACGGAGACCTGCGCGGCTTCTGCGACTTCTTCGATGGACGGTTCGCGGCCCTTCGCTTGGATGAGCTTCTTCGTGACGTTGCGCAGCTTGCTCATCGTCTCGATCATGTGGACCGGGATTCGGATCGTTCGCGCCTGGTCAGCGATCGAGCGTGTGATGGCTTGCCGAATCCACCAGGTCGCATACGTCGAGAACTTGTAGCCCCGACGGTATTCGTACTTCTCGACGGCCTTCATCAGCCCGGTGTTGCCTTCCTGAATGAGGTCCAGGAACGACAGCCCACGGTTGCGATACTTCTTGGCGATCGAGACGACCAGGCGCAGGTTGCCTGACGACAGCTTGCGCTTGGCTTCTTCGTAGTTGGCGAAGGCCAACCGGACGAACTGCATGCGCGACGAGAGATCTTCGGTTGTCTCCAACGCGTCGACCTGCATTTCCTCGAGACGCTTGCGGGTCTCGATGGCGTCCGGGTTCTTGATCTGCGCACCGCGATAGCGTGCGAGGCGGCTCTCCAAACGGCGCATCTCGGCCAGTCGACTTTCGACCAGGTCGATCATCGGCTGCACCTTCTTGCCCTGCAGGTTGAGCTCTTCAACCAGCGTCATGGCTTTGCGCCGGCGCGAGAAGATGCGCTTCTTGACGCGCACGACGTCGTCACCCTTCACCTCGCCATAGAAGAGCTTGGCGAAGTCGGCACGCGCGTGCTCGTACATCCCCTTCATCGTTTCGATGTTGCCGGGGAGGCGTTCGGCCAAATCGGCCTTGCCGATCTCTGGGTCTTGCTGGTTGACCTTGAGTGTGCGATCGAACGCAAGCTCACCGCGCACGACGTCCTCGAGAATCTCCACGGCGTGCGACATGCCGTAGCCAGAGCTCAGCACCTCCTTGCGGAACTGCTTGCGCGTCAGCTCAATCTTCCGCGCGAGACTGATCTCCTCCTCACGTGTCAGCAGTGGGATCTCCCCCATCTGCGTCAGGTACATGCGGACCGGATCGTCGATCTTCTCACTCATGTCCGCCGCGGCTGCGGCGGCGTGCGCTTCCGCCTCCTCCTCGCGCTCATCCTTCTCACGCTCTTCCTTCTCTTTGTCATCGATCACATCTAGACCGGCGTCCGCGACCATTGCGATCGCGTGCTCCAGGTGCTCTGCGTCGGACTTGTCCTCTGGGATCGCTTCATTCAGCGCCGACAGCGTGACCTTGCCGGACTTGCGAACCTTGCGGATAAGAGCTTTGACGTTCTTCTCGAGAGTCTGCATTGGGGGGAGGGGTGCCGGAACGGCGGAGGGCCGTTCCGAAGGACTCTTGGGGCGGGGAAGGGGTCGCCTATGGGCGGGACAGGCGAGGGGGGAAGGCTGCGGCGGGGACCGCGATTACGGTGCACAGCACCATAACGTCACGACGGAGGCGCGAAAAGACGGGGCTGGGCGGGGTCTTTCACGGCTTTCGTAGAAACTCAGCATACTCCCGGGTGAGCCGATCGGCGCGATCTCGATCTCCAGAAGCGAGAGCTTCGCGCAGGTCGGCACGCAGTTGGCGGGCCTCATCCTTCGCCTCGAGGGTCCGCTTGCCGGCCATCAGGTCTCGATGAAAAGCGTCCGGATCGGCCAAACCCTGGGCCCGCTCCACCACGGCTCCAAGCATCTGATGCAGCTCTGGCTGGTCGGCGACGCGGCTAAACAAGAACCGAATCATCGCTTCCGACGCCGAACGGCCCATCGCGAGGCCCTCATCAACGAATCCCAAAAGCGCGTCAATCGCCGGATGCGTGCAGGCCATGGCCCGATCAGCCTCCCGCAGTGCAGGGCTTGCCAGCACCGCAACCAGCCGATCCACATCTGCCCGAGCCAGCGCACCCGCCCGACCGCGCTGCGGCACATGACGCCGCGGGGCCGGAGTCGCTGAGACGGATTCGTGACGCGGCGCCGCCGAATTTTCGCCGGATGCCGCTGCGGGGCTCCCACCTGAAGAACCCGAAGCAGGACCCGGAACTCGCCCAGATTGATCGGGAGCGAAGCCAAAAGCCGCCAAATCTTCGACAGGAATTTCACCGGCGGCGTCGGCTTCCCCTGCCGCCAGGACGTCATTCGGATCGATACCTCGGGTCTGACCGTGATTCATCGCGGGCACATCCGCCGTCGATTCGCCACCCGCACTCTTCGCCTGCTTCGCCGGCTGGCTCTCCAGGCGGCGGACGAATCCCTCGGGTATCTCCAACGGGGCACGAGTCTTTGACCCGACCTTCTCCCACTTGCCGTCGGGCCGCTTGCGGAAGTCGGACTTCTTGCCGCTACCCGCACCGCGCTTCTTCTGGCCAAACGAGCTCTTCCCACTGGCCTTGCCCCTGCCGCTCGAAGCATTGGATCCGGACGACATCGATTCGATCGGGTCGACCGCGCGCACTTTGGCCGACCGAGCCAGCACGGACGGCGCGATGCCGAGATGCCGCGCCATCGCCTGCAAGAGCGCCGTCTGCCGGACCGGATCCTCGACCACGCGCAGCAGGCGACTGCACTCCGCCGCCGCCTTTTGAAAGTGCACGGGCTGGGAGAAGTCGAGCCGCGCGCGCAACAGCTTGAACCACACGGCCAATGCATCACGCGCTTCATCAAGCAGCGTTTGAAACTCAACTCGACCCGCGGCAGCCACGTTCGCATCCGAACCGGGCCGTGCAATGACCATGTCCGCTGGATCCAAACCCTCGTCGGCGAGGGCCATACGTACTTCGATACGGCTCTCCAGAAGCTCCGCGAACGCGCGCTCCGCCGCGCGGCGGCCCGCGGTGTCGCCATCGAACAGCAGCACCAGTCCGTCGCTCGCATACCGCTCAAGCAGCTTCGCATGATCGGCCGTCAGAGCGGTCCCAAGCGTCGCGACAGCACCGGTAAAGCCAGCCTGGTGGCACGCCATCACATCGGTGTAGCCCTCCACGACGACCAGCCTGCGGGTGCCGGCTTCTTTGACGTGGCGCAGGCCGTAGAGCACGCGCCGCTTGTTGAAATACGGCGACTCGGGAGAGTTGAGGTACTTTGGCGGCGCCGATCCGTCTGGACGCGGCGGGGTCACGCCGTCCAACACGCGCCCACCAAAACCGACCACCCGGCCGCGTTCGTCTTCGATAGGAAACATCAATCGAGATGCGAATGGTTCCGCACCCGAACTGCGCACCACGCCCGCCTGCTCCAGCACCTTGCGCGGCAGGTCGTGAGACTTTGCGAACGCGCGCAACGCACCCGACGGCGGGGAAAAACCGAGCTTGAACGTTCCGGCAGACTCCTCCAGACCACGACCCGCGAGGTAGGCACGCGCACCCGAACCCTGGCTGGTCTCCAGCATCTGCCGGAACCAATCCCGCACCAGCGCGAGAACCTTCGCAGCGTCGCGCGCTTCGTTGCCGCCAACGCCAGATCGCTTGCCCGAGAACACTCCTTCCAACGAGACGTTGGCTTTCTCGGCGAGCCACTCGAAGGCTTCGACAAAACTCAGTCCCTCACGCTCCATGAGGAACGTGAACGCGTCACCCGCCTTGCTGCAGCCGTAGCACTTGAAGTGCTGCGTATCCGGATACACCGTGAACGACGGCGTCTTCTCTGGGTGAAACGGGCACAGCCCGACGAGCGACCGACCGCGCGGGCGCAACGGTACGTAGCCTTCGATCAACGTCACCAGGTCGGTGCCGTCTTTGACGCGCAGCTTGGCTTCTTCGAAGCGGTCCATGTCAGGCGGCTGCGGCGCCGGCTGGCGTCGGGCGGTTCATCCGGTTCGAGGGGTGTTCAACGAGCGTTTGCGAAGTCGAGCGCAGGCGTCCAACGAGAGGTCGCGCATGGAGGGTCACAGGCGACGCGACCACTCTACGGGGGTAGGCAAAGGTACCACGTGACAGATGACTCGTGGCGCCCCCCGGCGGAATCGGACACCCAAGGGGATGCGGCATCGCGGTCCGCAACCCTCGGTAGCAACGCGGCCAAGCGCTCACCCCAAAGCCGCAGCTCGATCGCGATCGGCGGGCAGACAAGCCTTGGGCCTTCACGATTCAGCTCCGGCAAGAACCGCGCTAAACAGCTCGTTCCACGATGCGTCATCGAGTGCTTCAGCGCGCAGATCCCCGAGCGCATCGAGACGGCCCTCGCCTAGCTGCGCCCCCACACCCGTGCGCACCAATGCTGCGTGGATGCGTTTGCGTCGATTGGCGAACAGGGCCCGGATGACTTCACGCACGCGCACGCGTGCACCTGCATCCGCCGTCGCCAGTGCCGGCGCAAAACCCCGCGGCGTCATCGCAACGATCGCGCTGTCCACCTGTGGCCGAGGGCGGAAGACTTCGCGCCCGACGTTGCGGACGAATCGAATCTCGAACAGCGCCTGCAGCCACACTGACAGAATGCCGCGCTCTTTGGTCTGGGGCGGCGCAACCAATCGATCGGCAAGATCCTTCTGAATCAGAACGACCACCCGATCCGGCAACTGCTCCAAGAGCCCCAGTTCGCCCAAGAACGGTCCGGATACGCGGTAGGGAAGGTTCGCCACGACTGCAACGCCGCCGCCCGCCGCGGGATCTCGCGCGTTGCGCCAGGCAGCCATGCACGCTTCGAACTCAGGGTGCAGTCGATGCACCGCTGGGTTGCCGGCTGACTCACGTCGTGCCTTTGCACCACCCAAGATGTCGCCCGCGACGAAGGACAGTCGATCGCCATCTGGCCACCGGACGTGCTCCGCTTGGACAAGCTCCAGTAGGCGCGAGTCGATCTCAAAGCCGATGACGCGCTGGGCACTCGCGACCAAAGCGCGCGTGAGAAAACCCAAGCCGATGCCGACTTCGACCGCGAGATCAGCACGGGTCAGCTCCGCGGACTGAACCAAGATTTCGTGCAGCGATCCGTCCAGCAGAAAGTTCTGCCCGAGGGATCGTCGCGGAGTAAAACCCAGCGCATCAAGCCGTGCCTTGTAGTCGCGGAACGGATCGCGGGTCATGGCGCGAGCCGATCGTCTAACCAAGCAAACAACGGCCCACGCGCGTCGTCGGCGATGAGTGGCACGGCGTCCGCCCAAGCTTCACGGAGAACCGCTTCGTGACCTGGCGTGGCGAGGAAACGCGTGAGCAATCGCTCTTCCGCATCCGTCATGGACTCGGCTTCACGCGCCAAACCAACCAGCACTTCAAGCGGGCTCGCGACGACGCGCAGCCCGACGAAATCGGCCCACTCCTCGCGCATCCACTCCATGCCCTGGACACCCTGCTGCGCGGATTCCACTTCGATGGGTGCGGCGAAATGGCCACCAACGGCCCAGACCGAGTCCACCATCGGTGCGAGCCGCACCGGAGTCGCGGCTTCCGGCTGCGCCGCCCCATCTCCCGCCAAGCCGGCGCTGGCGCCGACCAGGATCACTTCCATGGGTCGGTTGGGGGTCGTGGTCCATTCGGCCACGTTGCCCACCAGGTCATAGGGACCGTTGGGCCTTGGGCCGGACTCGAACGTGCCCACGGGAGTTGCTTGGCCAAAGCCCAGTGAACCCGTGTTTGCCCACGTTACCCGTGGCGTGTTTCCCCACGGGAACGTGGATCGGCCCGCTCCGGTCGCGGCGTAGCGCCACTCCGCGAGCGTGGACACATGACCGAAACGCCAGCGCGCGAACGCTTTGCTTTCCGCAAGCGTGATTCGCACCATCGGCAGGTCGGCCAAGAAGCGCGGGAGGTCCGCCAAGTTCGCGGGCTTGCGCACTGTTGCAGGTGCTTCGAAAAGCGGACTCCACTTCGGCAACAGCGGCTGCGACGTCGCCAATAGAAACTCCGCAAAGTCCCGGCGCGTCGTTTCGAAGCGATCGAGAAAGAACGGTCCGTCCGTCGCTGGCGACCCTTGGAACAGCACCAGGTCGCGGAAAATGCCGAACCGTCCACGACGCAGCAGGTGCGTCTCATCCGCATCCGCCGAGCATGACCACTGCGGAACGCAGCCGAGGATCATCAGCAGGCTGGCGATGCGGCGCCCAACCTTCCAACGGACTTCTGCTCCACCTCCGTGACCGCGCGACGCAGAGTCCGCGCCGCAGGGGTCGCCCAGAACCGCATCTCGCGACTCCAGACGGTGTGAAGAGGTGGATCGTCGACTCAAGCGTCGAGCATCAACACTTCAACGCGGCGGTTCTGGCGCAGTGCCGCGTCCGAGGCGCCCTGCACTTCGGGGCGGAACTCGCCGTAGCCGGCGACCGACAGTCGCTCCGCGGGGAAGCCCTGTTCCTTCAGGTACGCGGCGACCGCGAGCGAACGCGCAATGGAAAGGTCGAGGTTCGACTTCCACTTGCTGCGGCGAATCGGTTGCGCGTCCGTGTGGCCATCCACGCGGATCATCTTGCCTTCGCGCTCAAGCGCCTTGGCCAACGCTTTCAGAGTCGTCTTGCCGCTGTCGGTGATGACCGCTTGGCCAGCCGAGAAGAGCACTTCGCCCTGCATACGGAACGCCACACCTTCACCCGTCCGGACCATGGTCACGCCTGGGATGTTGTTGGTGCCGCCTTCCTTGTAGCTAGCGAGGAGCCGCTCGAGTTCCTTCTTCTGATCCTTGATCCAGTTCGCATCGGCGGCGACGACACCCAAGGAACGCACCTGCTCTCCGAGTTCCTGGTTTTCAGCCTGCATTCGATTTTGCAGACCTTTGAGGTCGGCGAGCTGCATGTGTAGCGACTCGTTGGTGCGCAGAGCGCTTTGGTACTTCTTCTGGCTCACGCAGGAGCCAAGCGTCAGGAGAACGACGCCGAACATGCCGCACGCGAGTGCGCGGCGAACCGATGGATTGATGGACATGAACATCCCCTCGAGGGTGCGGTCGGGTTGCGAATCAGGTTGCGAAACAATGTGCACGCGCGCGCAGTCCGTGAAAGCACGGACCAAGATCGCGCACGACGCCCGGTGCCGCTCGCGCGCCCCGCACCGTGACCGAGGTGCGTGGCCAACAACGCGTCGGCTCCGGCGCAGTCTAGCCCCACGCTGCGGCCCGATCCCGTGGTTTCACGACGCCCCCCGCTCTCGCTGTGGGGAATGCGTGGAGAGCGTGTGGAAAGCTGCTCGCGCGACCTCTCGATCCCGACCGTTAACGCAACAAGGCGCACCCGCCAAAAAACGGGTGCGCCTTGTGTGGTGCGCTAGAGCGCCGAAGCGCCCATCAAGCTCAGGTGCTTACTTGCCCCAGAAGCCTGTGAGGAAGCTGTCCTCAGGACGCATCTCGGCAGCGATCGAATAAACAATCAGCAGGCCCCAGACGAGCATGAGCGAACCGACGACTGCGGCGGCGGTGACCCAACCTGGCGTGGTCTCAGCCTCACCGACCTCGGTCACTTGGCGCACGCGGCCCGAGGCACGCGCAGCGCGGGCCGGAGCAACGGGCTCGTCGTCGTAGTCCTCTTCGACGAGCAGCGTGTCTTCGTCCGACAGCTCTTCGGTCACCATGCCGGTGTCATCCTCGAGCGAATCGACGAACTCGAGCGAATCTTCGCCGTCGGCCACGGACTGCAAGGACTCGAGGTCCTCACGCTTGAACTTCATCGAATCGCCGTCACGGAAGGCACGAATCTCGCCTTCGGAGACAAGGCGCTTCAGTTCTTCACTACGCAACTGCAAGTCGCGCAGGGCCTTGTCGAATGAGACGTAATCGTCTTGGTGGCTGGGCACGGTGGCTGATCCTCGGGTCGTTTGGGTGTCTTGGAGTCGGGGGACGAAAAAAGACGTCGGTTCAGTCTAGCCCGGATTCCGGCGGGGCGCTGCTAGCTTTTCTGTGGCGACCGCGAACTCAGCGACCCGAGCCACCGTCTTTCGCCTTCTGCTTGCCGTTGACCGGCCCTTGGCGCTGGTCGAACCGCGACTTGAGTTCCTCCCAATCGAACTCCGACTCGTCGTTGAACCCGGTCAGCTCGAGATCCAAGTCGATGCGTCGCGCGCCAACGAAGACCAGGCGCCGCATGCTCTTTGTGCCGCCACGGGCTTCGTAGACAGCCAGTTGCCGCTTCTTCGCGTCCAGCACGTAGAGCACCGAAGTTCCCACGCCGTAGCTGCCGGTCACGGCGATGAGGTCTTCAGCCGCTCCGCCGCCGCTGCCCGATTCCAGGTACACCAGATCATCAGGTCGGTTCTCGATGGGAGTCGGCGCTGGACCCGCATTCGTGCGTCCCCCAGTGCCACCGGGGGTAGGAATCGGCTGACGGCCCTGGGCCGCGAGTTCATTTGCGCCGGAGGCGTCCGGGGTAGCCGTCCCCCGCCCGAGCAAGAAAGCGGCGGCGAGCGCGCCCGCAAACAGGAACAAGGACAGGGATTTGGCGGCCATGCCCCAGAGCGTGGACCCGGAAGGCCATCGACGCAACTGGCGGCACCCCCGAACTCACGTCAGGAAGGTTCACGCTCTAGGCGGTCGGTTCCCGAGGCAACCGCAACACGGTCCGGAACCCCTGACCGGGCATCGAATCGACTTCCATCGTGCCCCCGTGGTTCTGCACGATCGTGTAGCTGATGAACATGCCTAGCCCACTGGCGTCAGGGCGCTTCTTCGCAGAGAAGAACGGGTCAAAGACCCGGGGGACGTCTTCGTGAGCCATGCCCGGCCCGTTGTCGGCAACCTCGACCACCACGTCTTTCGGACCGGCCTTGGCGGTGAACGTCACGGACATCCGCTCCGGCCGAAGCGACGGGTCCATGTCCGCGAACGCGTCCAGGGAGTTGATCACGAGGTTAAGCAGGACCTGCTGGAGCTCGTGGCGGTCCCCATAGACCGGCGGAAGCCCGGCCTCGACCTGCACTTCGACCTGCACTTCGGCTTGTTTGGTTCGGTGCGCAACGAGCGCAAGTGCCGCGTCCCATGCGTCTTGAATGGCAAACGGTTCGGCCTGGACGGACTTGGGCGTGAAATCGAGCACACGACGCACGATCCCCGCGACGCGATCCAGTCCGTTCTGCACGAGGTCGAGGTAGACGGCGCCACGATCGGTCAGCGCTTCGGACTTCTTCATCCGCTGCACAGCGTTGGCCATGCCGCCAATCGGGTTGTTGATCTCGTGGGCGATCCCTGCCGCCAGCGTGCCCATGGCTGCCAGGCGCGACGACAAGACCAGCGCACGCTCTCTGGATTGGGCTGCGGCGACTGCAGAATCCACCTTCTGCTGCAGCTCGTCGGCCGATCCCTCCACGCGATCCGCCATCGCGTTGAACTCTTCGACCAGCGTGTTTAGTTCTGTAGCGCCCGCCAACTTGGGGACCCGCGACGAATACTGGCCTGCACCCACGCGCTGTGCGGCCTCAGCAATGCGCTGAAGTGGCCGCACCAACGTCCGCCGCACGGTCCAAAAGCCCACGACACCAAACAGCAGGCTGCTGACCAGGACAGACACCAAGAACACCGACCAGGGGGCTTCGGGGGGTGCCGGTTCGATGGGCTGGTACCAAACGCTGCCCGCCGCGGCGCCGTCGCGCGCGAGAATCGGCACGCAAACTCCGTCGCCCGCACGCACCACTTCACCGGTCGCAACCGCCTGTTCCAAGCCCGAGATCACGTCGTCCCGCGGGTACGAGAGCGGATCTCGCTCGACGGCACCCTTGGGATTGAGGTGCACGTAGCCCGGCCGCGGGGGGCGGCCGTTGGTCACCAACAGGTCGCGAAAATTCGCGCGCACCCATCGGTTGTCGAGCAGATCCAACACCTTGGTGCGGTCCGTCGTCGTGTCGAGATTCGCGCTGGAGTAGACCTCGCTCAACATCTCTGTGAACGAAAACTCCTGATAGGCCTCCGCCTGGTTGCGCAACCAGCGCTCTTGATAGAACCAGGT
>CBESZZ010000019.1:0-16954 GCA_965534055.1 uncultured bacterium
TTCCCGGGTTCTGAAAGCGTCGATCGATCAAGCGAAGGAATACGTCGCAATCGCTCGCCGAAGCGATGCGGCAGAACACGATCCCCATTTGGCTTGCTCCGGCCGCGAGGTCTGGCGATCGACGCAAGGCTCCGCTGGAAATGCGGACGCGAGTCGTCAGGGGGTCGAGCGTTACCGGATACACTGCGGTCTCGAGCCAGCCGCCGTCGACCGTTAGGGTGACGTCACCGTCGCGGAAGCTCGTGAGGATCGGCGCTGTTTCGCCGCGGGCGTCGATGGCCGTCGCTTCTCCGTACCGAACGTAGATCTCGCCGTCGGGACCGTGGAAGTCGATGGCGCGGTGCGTCGGACCGAAGTTTTCGGCGCGCATCGGGGTATTGAATGTGCCGGTCACGACAATGTCGCCTCCTCGCGCCGGTCGTCGATGGACGACAAACGTCTGTTCCAATCCTGCGGCCAACAAATCGTAGGCCTCGGTCACAGCGCCAAAGCGATACTCGTAGCGGAAGTCGGAGTGGTGTCGATCGGGCACTTCCCCGCGGCCAACGATTGTCTCGCCACCTGCGGTGATTTCCCGCGTGCGGAAGGCCAACGGTAGGTTTTCGGGGGCGCCGCTGCCGAGGTACGGCACAAACGTGGGGTCATCATGAAACGACGCCTTGTAGGTGGGGCCGACGCCCCAAATCCCGTAGTCGATGCCGTCGCGGGGCTCGGCAGTGTGGATGGGGATGACTTCTTCGGAAGCATCGGATTCCAAGGGTGCGGCGGTTGCCTTCGACGGGGAATTCCAAGTGTCGGTTGGAGACTGCGCACACGGGAATGCGGGGAGCGCTGCGCAGGCGGCGAGGGTTATGAGGTGGGATCGCATGGTTTCCGCTGGGTTGTCGGTCAAAAATGGCGCGCACGGCACCGTTCCTTGGGTGAGGGCGAATCGGTGTGGTCACACCGTTCGTCTAACCTTGAGAAGCGACAGCCATCCGACCCCTGCTCGGTGTTTTCCGGAGTAGAGTTCGCATGCCGCTGCGGGGTAGTTCAGCAACTGGGCCAATCGCCTTGCTGATCTCGTCAGGCGAGTCTTCCTGGACGAAGTGCGTGCCTACTCTCTTGGTAAGGCCCTGCGCGGGCGACATCTCGCGCACGCTGACAAGAACGCGCCCGTAGCCCGCGGTCGGTGCGAGGCGCGGCAACTTGGTCTACGAGGTCTATTGCGTGCCGAGAGCACTCCACCTGTCTTCTTGCCGACGAAGACGGGGCGATCCTGGTGGCTCGATGGAGAGTTGGCGCGCAGCCAAGCGCGGATCAACCCTTCCGGGCATTCGCGTAGATCCCTCAGAGTCTCATTCGTCGGCCGCTGCGCGCCACACGTCAAGCAGTGCCCCCGCCGCCATCTCCCACCGGTACTGCGCTGCGAACTCCCGCCGCGCGGAGCATTCCTGCGATCGCTCCTCCTGCGTGCCCCAGTCATCTGCGCGTTGCGTGGTGTCGAGCATGCAGTGACTCCAAGCTTCCACATCGCCTGATGGCAGCACCGTGCCGAATCTGCCAACGACCTCCGACAGCGCGCCTCGGTTGCTCACGACGACGGGTGATCCAGTCGCGAGGCCCTCGAGTGCGGGGAGACCGAAGCCTTCGTAGCGTGACGGCACGAGCACGGCGGTTGCATTGCCGTACCAGCCAAGCATCGCGCTCTCCTCGATCTCGCCAAGCACGTGCACCTGGCCCGCGATTTCAAGGAAGGCCGCCCGTTCGCGCACCGCGCCGGCTTTGCCCTGGTCGCGACCGATGAACACCAGGTGTGGTGGGGGAGAGGCGACCTCGGAATCGAGGGTCTGGTAGTGCTCAAGGAAGCGTGCGTAGGCGGCAACCAGAAAAAGCGGGTCCTTGCGCGCCTCCAGATGCCCGACGTGCAGGAAGTAAGCTTGCGGGTGGGGGCGTTCGGGGATCGCTGCGAGGAACGCTGCGTCCACTGCACCCGGAACCACGTGAATCTCCGGCTGCGCGCCTACCATGGCTCGCATGCGGCGTTCGGTGAACTGACTGGGAACAACCACCGTGCGTGCGTTGCGCACGGATCTTCGCAGTGCAACACGCGCCACTGCGCTGGGCATGAAGCGTCGCAGGCCGTCGGCCGCCCGGACGTCATGAATGGTCAAGACCGACGGGCACGGCAGTTTGCCGGCGAGCGGTAGGAAGGCCTGATCGAAGACGTGGGCCGACAGGTCCGTCAGGAGTTTTGGCAGTTGCTTGCGTTCCGCGATGTAGCGACGCCATGGCGGGCCGATGGGGAGGTCGACCCCGTGCAGCGCGACTCCTGCCGGAGGATCGCTGACCGGCTCTTCAGATCCGTGCAGCAGGGTGATGCGTTCGTCGGCTGCCAACAAGGAGGGCATCGCCTGGAGCAGGGCGCGCAGTCTGCGGTTCGCTCCAGAGGTTCCTGTGGCCAGGAGTTGGCCGGCGACAACGATGTGAAGACTCATGGTTGGCCCATCATGGTCTGCGAGTCACTCGTTTACCCCTGCAATCAGCTGTGCGTAGAGCCGCTGCCAGGCAGCCGCGAGTACTGCGGGGCCAAATAGTTTCGACTGCATGAGGCCCAGTCGATGGAGCCGCTCGCGTAACTCCTCGTCGCGGTGAATGCGCAGCAGGCCCTCGGCGATCGAGGACGCGTCGATTGGGTCGACCGTGTCGATGGCTTTTCCTCCGACCTCAGCAATCGTTGGCTCCCTGGCGGCCAAGACCGGCACGCCGTGCATCATCGCTTCGACGATCGGCAACCCGAACCCTTCGAACACGCTGACGTGCACCAACGCGCGGGCGCGACGCAGGCATGCGTATTTCTCCGCTTCACTCACGAACCCTCGCTCCGTTCCCGGGCCGATCCACTCGAGCTCGGGTAGCGATGGGTCTTGGGCATTCGCTGCGACCCACGCTTGTTGCAGCAGCGCGGCGTTCTTGCGCGGGCGTCGTGGGTCTCCGAGCACGACGAACGGGCCGGTCAGCGCGGTCAGTGAAGCAGGGGTCTCGGGCGGTACGACGGCGTGTGGGATGCAATGCACCTGATCGAGCGCGGATCGCCCTCCGTGGTTGGCTTGCGCGACATCCTGGCGCGTGCGCTCCGAAGGCACGATGATCGCGTCTGCGCAGTGGAGTGCGCGTCGCAGGGCAGCTCGTGCGCCGCGGGTTGCGCGCAGAGAGCGCGGTTCGCCGGGCAGGGCGGGGGCGGAGATCCACGGGATGTCGTGGACCGTGGCAATCATCGGGCAGGGTGATTGGCGTGGGATGGCGGTCACGGGCGCATGGAAGACGCTGCAGCGCAGGTCCTTGAGCAATCGTGGCAGCATCGAGCAGCGGTTGCGGTCTCGACGCCAGCGCGACCATGCGCCTTGTGGCAAGCGGGACTCATGGGCCACGTTCGTGCTTTCGCGGGGATTCGACTCGTCCTGACTGAGCGCGGGTGCGAGCGGGTGCGGAACCACCTGCAAGCGTTGGTTGGCGTGGGCAGTCGCCAGGGCGGGCGGCAGCGATTCGATCGCGACCCCCGCGGGCAGCAGCAACGCGGCTCGCTGGTTTGGTTCGAGCTCAAGCCAAGCCTGGATCCCCGTCAGGAACGCGCGGGCCACGCCGGTCCAGGGGCCGTCGGCCAACACCAGGCCGTCGTAGACGATCGGGCCTGAGTCGCAGTTCACTTCCACGACGCGACCTCGCGGTAGATGGCTTTGTAACTTGCAGCACAAGCTGCCCACGTGAACTGCTGCGCCCGCTGAAGACCTTTCTGAACCAGGGATTCGCCCAGCTCGGGACGATTCGCGAGTTGCTCCAGACCCGTTCGGATCGCCGCGGTGTCTTCGGCGTCGACAACGAGCGCGGCGCCTCCGGCGACGTCGCGAAGCGCTGCGTGATGGCCGGTCAGGACCGGCAAGCCAACTGCCATGGCTTCCAATGGCGGGAAGCCGAAGCCCTCCAGCAGCGACGGGTAGACCAGCGCCCGGGCAGTGTCGAGCAGCGACGCGACTTGTCCATCGCTCAGCGTTGCTTGCCAAATCAACCGCCCAGTGCCGGCCTGCTTGTTCGACGTTTCCTTCGCGAGGCGCTGCAGCGCCTCGCAGGTTTTCTCGCATTGCCAGCCCCGATGTCCGACAACCACGAGGTCGGGCTTCGGTGAGTCCAGCGCGGTCCAGGCGTCCAGCAACCGTTGATGGTTCTTGCGCGGCTCAATGGTGCCCAACGCGACGAAGAAGTTGTTCTCGATGACCTTCAATCCGTGCGGTTCGCGCGTCGTGCGATGCACGTGATCGCTGCCGAACGGAATCACCTCGATGCGCTTGGGGTGTGGTTCATCGGCAAGAGCCTCTCGCAGCGCATCCGCGGTGGCCATGGAGGGCACGACGCAAATTGAAGCGCGGCGCGCCGCGGCGAGGACGCGATGGGCGAGGCCTTTGGCGGCGGCTTCGCCGTGGAATCCAGGGTCCGCGAGGAACGCCAGATCGTGGACCGTCACCACGGTTGGTTGGCGGTCGCTCACCGGCGGGAACACGGTGTCGGTCCAGTGGAACACCTGCGGGTTGCCGGCGAGGCGTCCGGCGTGCAGGCCGCACTTCGCCAGCAATCGGAGCCCCTTTCCGGGTAGCGGCAAGCGATGCAGGCGAGTGTGAGCGGGCGGCAAACCAGCAACCTGCGCGCCGCGGAAGCAGTGGCCGAAGAGGTGCAGCTCCACGTCGTCATCTTCTGCCAGCGCACGAACCAGCTCGCGCGTCGCACGTCCGAGCCCGGCACGACCGAGCAACGCCGGTCGGTAGTCGATTCCCACCCGCACGCGCTGGGCGGGTCGTTGCATGGTCGAGGCCCTGCCGGAGGGTCTGCGGTCGGCTGTGAGGCCTGCAGAAGCGGAAGGCTTGGCCGCGTCGGACATGGGTGCAGTGGACACGAAAGGCCTTCAAGATGGGACGTTGCGGTTGGATTCCCTTGGCGAACCACGTCTGTGCCCGCGGGGGATCGCGTCGATTCCAAGCGCGATCGGCAACTGCGAACCTTCACGGCACTACAATCCGCGACCCGTGTCTTCTCCGCGTTCTTCTGCTCAGCTGGTGCTCCTGTCGATTCTCGGTGTGGGCGTCGCTGCATTTGCCTGGTGGCTCATCGCCGGGCAGGCACAGTCAGATCCGAATCCGTCAGGCATGGGCACAGCTGGATCACCGGCAGATGTGACGCCCGCGAACGCCGTTGGCGACAGCTCCGCGTCGACCAACGTTTCCGAGGCCGTCGACAGTGATGTCCCGGCGATCGCGGTGCGTTGGCGCGCGCTTGGCCGCTACAGGCCTGCGCCACCGCCCACTTTCGACGTGAGCTATGCAGGTGTGCCCGTGCCCGGAGTGGCCACACGCGTGCTGGCTGGTGCGGGAGCGGATCCGTTCCAGCGAACCGCGAATGAGCCGGCTCGGGGCAGCGCTCTAGTGGAGCTGTCGCTACCGAACTTCGGTTCGCTCGGGGCGTCCACCGCGTGCAGGGTGGTTTGGATCGCGGAAGATGCCGGACCCGCTGTGGTCGCGCTTGGCCCCGTGGTGATTTGCCGAGGACAGGTGCTGCAGGGGGAGGAAGGGCTGCCACTCGCTGGTGCGATCGTGCGCATCCCGTCGCGTTCGAACGCGGCTGCGAGCTCTGCAGTCACGGATGCGGACGGTCGATTCGAGCTTGCCGATGTGCTCAGTGGTGAAGGCGTGCCTCTTGTTGTCTCTGCCGCGGGATTCGCAACGGCCGGAAGAGTCGTGGCTCTGGGCGAAGATGGTGAGATTCGCGAACCGTTCGAGCTGCGGTCAGCGGCGCCGCTAGTGATTCGCGCGGTGGGTGACGTCGCCGCGGCTCGCGGCGTGCGAGTTTCGGTGCAGCCCAGCGGCAACCAGTCGACGCTCGATCAGCAGGTGCCTTGGTTTCTGCAGTGTTTCGATCCGCCGGTTCTGCTCGGTGCAGATGGCACCGTGACCATCAAGAGTCTGCCGCCGGGAGTGCAGGTTCAGGTTGTGGCCTGCGGACCCTTTGCCCATGCCGTGTCCCAACCCGTGCGTCTGCGCACAAGCGGCAAGAAGTCCGTTGCCGAGCTGAAACTCAAGCGCGTCAAGCATGAGATGTGCGGGCACCTGGTCGACGCACGCGGCGATTTGGTCGCTGGTGGGTTCGTTCGCGGCCCGGGCGTGCGAGCCGTCGATGCGCGAGGTGTGTTGCTTCCCCCGGAGGTCTTGTGGTCGGGCGGGACGGTGGTGCGGACCGGAGCCGATGGGTCGTTCTGCATTGGCTTGCAGTCCGACGGCCCGCCTCAGTTGAGCATCGCGCGTCTTGAAGGCGACGTCGTGCTTGAACTGCTCGAGGCGAAAGAGCTTGGCGCGATCCCTCTACCCGGGCGCGCAGTATCGCGACCTGAGGTGGAGTTCGGTGTGCCTGAGCATCTCGATGGAGCGTGGGACTTCGGAGTGATGCCGCACAATGAACCAACGTCCGCGGCCGCATTCCAGCGCTGGGATGGCGCCGGCGCCGCTCCACGTTTTCCGTGGCCGCATGCCGGCTGGTTCGAGCTGCAAGCCCAACTCTTGCCGGTGCAACGCAAGCCCGATGTTTGGGCCGCGATGGTGTTTCAGCAAGTCGACGTGATCGAGTTGCCGCAAACGATCTGGGGCGAACGCTAAACCGCGCGGGCCGGACGTCTCGTTCTTGGATCCGCCTGAACCTCGTTGGCATGGGCGGCGGATGTCCAAAGTGTAGGAATTCTCGACACGGCACTGCGGCCGCAAGCGCAATTGGTCGATCTCTTCCAGTGCGTCGGGTGCGTTCCCGCAACCGGCGGCCCTCGACCTTGCTTTGAGCTGGTTCGAGTTCAACCCGGCCATCTTGGATACCAACGCAACACGCAGTACACCATGAGCGACGATACGACCGAAGCAATGTCGTCCGTCGCACGTTTCGCGGCGATGCGGCGGCTCCAAGAGGCCGGGGCGAACTGGGGCGACGCGGCGCAAGAGTTGCGTCGAGAACCGCGCAAGACGAGTCGGCGATCTATCGGCCTGACTTTGTTCGGGGTGCTCGCTGTGACGGCTCTCGCAATGTTTGGGATGGGGCTAGGAAGCGATCTGGTGCTGCAGTGGAGGAGTTCAGGTGGCGAAGACGTCGGTGCGGTAGCGATCGCGGGATCGGGATCGCCCAAAGCGCGCGTCGCGTTTCTCGATGCAACCGTCGAATCCCTGCAGGCATTCGACGCAAGCAGTCTCGCGAACCTTGATGGCTCCGTGTTCAGAGATGGACCTAACCTTGGAACTTCCGCCTTCGCCGTGGAAGTGGTTGTGGATGGCACGAGCACGCCAGGGGTGCTGAAGATCGACACGGCGGTGCGCGATGTCGCTCGCGGCGAAGTGTTTGAGCGCCAGACGACCTACAAGGCCGTCGAAGAGACTCAGCGCTAGGGGGCCCTGAAGAAACCCACGTTCTTCAACCGGGTTTTCGGCTTCATGATTTGGCACGATGCGCGAACGGCGCCTGTCCGCGTTCGTGCTCTCCGCCATGCTTCCAACCACTATCCTCCGTGACCCTGTCCACGGCGACATCGAGCTGACGTCTGAGGAGATCGGACTGATCGATACCGCCGAGTTCCAGCGACTGCGCGGTATCAAGCAGCTAGGCACGGCCTCCTTGGTCTATCCCGGCGCGGTGCACACACGATTCGAGCATTCGATCGGTGTTCTGCACATGACGGATCGCTTGCTCGATGCCGTCAACAAGAACGCCGCGCGAAGCCCGGCATCGTGCATCCCCGTGGATGAGTCGGCGCGTCGTATCTTGCGCATGGCTGCATTGGTGCATGACGTCACCCACATTCCGTTTGGTCACAACATCGAAGACCAGACCGGCCTGTTGCCCCGGCACGATTCTGCGGAGCGCTACCACCGCGTACTTGGCGACACGGAGCTTGGTGCCGCGCTTGAGAGGCTTGGTGTCAGGGATCAGGTCATGGGGGTCTTGGGTGCAGGCGGCGAAGAGGTCCCGCCGTTTTGGCGGCAAGTGCTGTCAGACACGATCGATCCCGATCTGATGGACTACCTGCGTCGCGACGCCTACTACACCGGGCTCGAACTTCGCTACGACCAACGCGTCGTCGATTACTTCCGCGTCGATCGTGAACACGAACAGCTGTTCGTCGACTGCGAGAAACAGGGCATGCTGCGAGAGGACATCATGTCCGAGTTGATGCGGATGCTTGAGACGCGGTTTCACTTCTCCGAGCGGGTCTACTACCACCACGCGAAAGTCGCCGCGGGTGCGCTGGTCTCGCGCATGGTGGAGATCGGGCTACGTGCCGGAGTGATGACGGCGGATGATCTTCAACAGGCCACCGATGAGTCGTTGTTGCAGCACTTGCAGAGCATCGATGTCGGCGATGCAGCGCTCCAAGCAAAGCTCGCGCGCTACCTTCAACGCTACCGTCGGCGGGCGTTGCCCAAGCGAGTTGCGGTGTTCCCGCTCTACGTCAACGAGGCGATTCAGGACGAAGTCTTGAATACGTGGTTCGGTCGCGGCACCTCGGATGCGAGGTTCGATTGGGAAGCGGACAGAGAAGCGGAGGTTGCCAGCAGATCTGATGCTGCGGACCCTGTGGACGTGCTGCTCTACTGTCCGTCGCGCAAGATGCAGCTCAAGGAAGCCAAGACGTTGGTGCGCATGCCCGGCAGCGGCTCGCGCACGGTGCCGCTTGATTCGTTCAGCGATCAGTTGCCGAGGCTCGCAGACTTGCAGCAGGCCTATCCACGTCTGTGGAAGCTGTATGTGTTCACGTCGGCAAGAGATGTTGAGACTCGTCGGACGCTGCAGGATCTCTGTCTCAAGGCGCTCCCAGCCCAGGCGGTCAACGCGCTGCGGCTTGGTGCGTAGCACGACGGGGCTCAGTCGGGGAGCGAGTCGAGGGTTTCGCGCAGTTTCAGCGTCGCCTTCTCAGCCATGCGTGACTGAGGGTCGATCGCAGCCATTGTGGTTTCGATTAACTCACGCGCTTCGGTCTGCCGCTCCTGTCTGCCCAAGCACCAAGCCAGTCGGCGGGTGATGCTGACTCGAGTGGGGTGCGACGGAACGGTGAACTGCTCGTGGATGTGCAGCGCTTTGCGCAGCGCATCTTCGGCGTCCTCCATGCGGTCCTCTTCGAGATAGATCTTCCCGAGCAGCGCGAGGGAGCGCGCGTTGTGAAGGTGCTCGGGTGCGACAGTCTTGGCAAGGATCTCCAGCGACTCGATCAGCAACGGGATGGCCTCTTCGTTCTTGTCCTGCGCGTGCAGTGCAATCGAGACGCCGTACAGAGTTCCCGCGGTTTCAGGGTGAACGCCCAGGCGTTGGCGGCGAACGGCCAGTGCTTCGCGGTAGATCGATTCGGCCTTGGCGTAGTCGCCGGAGTAGTAGTGCCCAAGCGCGGACTGCACGAAGCTGGCCAACACCGCTGAATGATCTGGGGGGTAGAGGCGCTTGCGCATCTCCAGAGCCTCGCTGATCAGCGGGAGAGCTCGATCTAGTTCACCTTTGCGATGAAGCATGCTGCCGAAGTTGGCCAATGTCGTGGCGGTTTGCGGATGGTCGGCTGGTAAGCGCGCGCGTTCGATCGTCAGGCAGGCTTCAAACAGCTGCTCTGAGCGATCGAACAGCCCTTGGCTGCCAACGATGCTCGCGAGTTCGCGCATGGTCAGCGCCACGTGCGGATGCTCACCAAGGTGCTCGCGCTCCGTGGCGATCAGCGCTTCGAGGACATTGATGCCTTCCTTCGCTTTGCCCAGTTCGATCAGGGCGGTGGCGATGCCCCAGGTGTCCGACGCGCGGTCTGGATGGTTCGGCCCGTAGAGCTTCTCATCGATGGCAAGCGCTGCGCGGTAGGCCTCGAGCGCAAGTTCAGACTTGCCCGAAGCGTTTCGGAAGTCGCCCAGGATTCTCAGGTCACGCGCGGTTTCAACATGCTCTGCGCCGAACAGGTCGCGGCGCATGGCGGTGCCGGCCTCGATGTCGCGTTCGGCGCCGTCGAAGTCGCCGCGTTCCACTCGCATTGAACCCAAGAACGTCAAGGCGTTGGCCACCTCGATGTGTTTGGGACCGTGCAGCTCCACCAGGAGCTCATGTGCGCGTGAGGCCTGGTCGACCGCTTCATCGGGGTCGCCGACTTCCCAAGCCAAGCGCGCCCGAATCTGGTGGTATTTGACGTCCAGCTGCGTCCCGGTCTGCGACCGGTTGTCCATGGCTAGTTTGGCTTGGTCAACCGCAGCCCGCGCCTCGTCGAGTTGAGCTGTTCCCGCGCGTAGTAAGGCGATCGCCAACCAAGTGCGCGCGCGCATCTCCTCGTTGCCGGTTTCCTCCCGGATTGCCAGAGCGCTTTGCAGGAGCGGTTCCGCGTCCGCGTAGAGACCGAGAGCCACGTATGCGCGCCCCATGGCCTCCATCAATCCCGCCCGAACCACCGGGCCGCTTTTCAGTTCGTTGGCGATTCGGTTGCTGCCCTTGTCCAGCAGGTCTCTGGCCCGAACCAAGTCCGCGCGGGTTTCTCCTGGATCAGCGATCTCGAAGAGGTCGACGAGGAAGTCTGAGATCTCGCCGCGAATTGCCGCCTGGGCCGTCGCGGCATCGCGCTCCTTCGCGATGCGCGAAGCTTGCACCGCCATGGTGATGGCGAAGCCAACCAGCAGCAGACCAAACAGCGCCGCGGATGCGACTTTGTACGTGTTGCGGCCCACGAAACGCCGGGTCCGGTAGCGCCACGTGTCGGGCTTCGCGAGCAATGGACGTCCATCCATCTGCCGCGCGATGTCGCTTTCGAGTTCGAGAACTGAGCGGTAGCGGCGCGTGACGTCTTTGTGCATCGCCTTCTGCACGACCACGTCGAGGTCGGTGTCGAGTTTGCGGCGTCGACCCTCCGTGGTCGTCGACGGCACCGGTGGCGGCGTCTCGCAAATCACCCGCTCCATCTCCACGGCACGGCGGGTTTCCAGCGGCTGAGCCCGCTCTTCCGTCAACAACTCGAACAGGATCGCACCCAATGCGTACACGTCTGTCGACGTCGTGATGGTCTCGCCACGCACTTGCTCCGGGCTCGCATACTCGGGGGTCAACAGCCGCATGCCGGTGCGTGTCTGCGCGACCGACACATCCGTCTCGTTGTTCTCAAGCAACTTCGCAATGCCAAAGTCGAGCAACTTCGGAGTGCCGTCTTCGGTCACCATGATGTTGTCTGGCTTCAGGTCGCGATGCACCACCAGTTGGCGGTGCGCATGGTCGACCGCGTGGCAGACGGCGCGAAAGAGCGCGAGACGCTCGCGGACGCTAAGTTTGTGCGTTCTACAGTGGGTGACGATGTCGTCGCCAGCGACGAACTCCATCACGACGAAGGGGCGTCCTTCAGCCGTTGTGCCGCCATCCAGAAGGCCGGCAATGTTCGGGTGCTTCAGCGCTGCGAGAATGCGGCGTTCGGTCCGGAAGCGAAGCATGAGTTCGCGGTCTGAGCTCTCGGCGCGCAGTACTTTGACGGCAACTTTCTGTTCGAAGTCAGCATCCGGCCGGTCTGCTAAGTAGACCGTTCCCATGCCGCCGCTGCCCAAGACCCGCAGTGGGCGGTAGGCACCGATGCGTTCGGGAAAGACGTCTTGCTCAGCGAGTACCGCGCGCACGAGCTCTGGGTCGACGGCGAGGTCTGGATCTTCGAGCAGCCCGTCGTCGGTTTCGTGCAGTGCGAGCAGGCGACGTACCTCGGCCGCGACTTCTGAGTTCAGTTCCTTGAGGGCCGCGCCTCGGGCCGGTTCGGGTAGTTCGCGAAGACGGTCGAAAGCCGCCGCGACCAGCGTGAACCTTGCCTGAGCGTCAGGCGGAGTGGGTGGCTCAGGCGGCGCGTCGTCTGCGTTCAACATGATGGCGAGATGGGAGTGTCGCAAGAGATTCGACAGTTGGCCATCACGCTACCGCACGCAGCCCAATCGGGGCGCTCGCTCGGCCCTTGAACACGGGGTGGTTCGTTGCGCGGCTACTTCCTTGCACTGCGCGGAACCCTCCATTGCGACCCGCGCTGACACTGCTCAGCGATCGGTGCTGTCGGCGTCCCAGCCGCTCGAGAAGGTTTCGAACGAGTTCGCGAGCTCTGCGTTGAGCCAAGCGCGGGCGTTCTTCCAGCGGCGTTCGACGGTTGCGTGCGAGGTGCCCGTCGCCGCTGCAGCTTCGAGAATGGTCAGCCCTTCGAAGAACCGAAGCTCGACGATGCGGGCCTGCGGTGCGTTGAGGTCTCGCAGCCGCGCCATTGCGTTGTCGAGATCGAGCAGGGCGAGGTCGCGAATGCCGCCTGAGTCGAGAATTTCGTTCGGGGTGGCGTCGAGAGCCCCTTGGCGTGAGATCTCGCTTTGCTCCGACAAGATTCCAGCATCTTCGCGATCGTCGGACCGGGCGAGAAGCTGGCGCATCTTGCGCTTCGCGTCCGCGAAGAAGCGCTCGGGTTCATCGTGTCTGTATCGCGATTCCCCGGCGAGGCTCACATAGGCGTCGTGCACCAACTCGGGCACTTGGATCGCATGGCTTCCTGGCCGCTCACGCAAGCAGGATCGCGCCACCCGATGGAGTCGCCAGTAGGCCCGAAGCAAAGTCGACGGTGCGAGTCGTGCAGCTTCTGCGGCGTTCGGGTTGAGCTTTTCCCCGCGATGCGGCGGCGTGCGGAGGGGATGAGATCTGGCCATTGCGGATTGTGCGTGGTGAGGGGCCCGAGCAATTCCGCTTCGGGGCGCCCGTACGGGGGGTCACTCAGGAGTGCGGAAACCGCCGCTGTACGGGGCAGAGATTTCTCAACTTTCACCTGGACCGATTGGTCGAGATTTCGCGCGGGTGACGCCGGTGCTCTTGGGTGGAGTCCCCACGAGGCGCGCATCGGTCTATTCTCCCGCTACCTCCGCCCCCGGGAATTGCCCCAGTTCCCCGATTCCACGCACCGGTTCGTGACCTCCGACTGCCCAATACATTCCGGGTCCGCACACGCACACGCGATCGATCTTCCGCGGGATTGGGCGCGGCTCGTCGAGGCTGTTGGGCCCGCCTCCATGCTCGTGGTCATCGAGCGCCGCATGGGACCGCGGTTGCGTGAGAAGGCCCATGCCGAAGACCTTTGGCAGGAGACCCTGCTGCACGCCTGGCGCGACCGCGCGCACTGCAAGTTCACCGGGGTCGCGAGCTTCCGGCGCTGGCTCTTGGGTATCATCGACCACCGGATTTCCGACTTGCGCGACTTCTTCAGTGCTCAGAAGCGTGCCAGCGACCGTGAGCGGCCGTGGAATTGGGCGAGTCAGGAGCACGGCTCCAGCTGGTCCGAAGAACCGCTGCGGACCACCACGCCCAGTCGCCTGGCCATGCATCGTGAGCAAGCGGATCAGATGATTTGCGCGCTTGAAGCTGTGGAAGAGCCTCTGCGCCAGGTGGTGCGGTTGCGGTTGTTTGAGGGGCACACGATGCCGGAGGTCGCCGAAGAACTGGGACTCGGGCTTTCTGCCGCAAAGCATCGCTACCGGAGGGGAGCGGCTCAGTACCGCAGCCAGTTGTTCCAGCGCTTGGGTTCGCGGGTAGATCCAAATCACTGATCGATGCGCTTGGGTTCGCCTCACGGATGTTCTGTGGACCCTGCTCTGAACGTACCTGACGACGATTCGTTCCTCGACGACGTCTTCGACGAGCTGACCTCGCTCATGGCTCAAGGCGCCACGATTGACGTCGATGCCCTCGCTGCACCGCGCCCTCACCTGACGGCGCACATCCAGGATTTGGTGACGCTCGCCACCGAGGTCGCCGTGGTCACGCCCGAAACCCTGCCGACGTTGCCCGGCTTCGAGATCGTTCGCGAACTCGGCCGTGGCGGCATGGGCACCGTGTTCCTTGCGCGGCAGAACTCTCTCGCTGGCCGGCTCGTGGCGTTGAAAGTGCTTCCGCACGGTGCCGTATTGTCTAGGCAGGCGTCCACGCGGTTCCGCAACGAGGCCTTGGCGCTCGCTCGCGTGCGTCACCCCCACGTGGTCGGGGTGTTTGATGTCTTAGACCTCGAAGCAGGGGCCGCCTACTCGATGGAGTGGATCGACGGGCGGAGCCTGCTCGATGTAGTTACGAGACTCGGGCAGCTCGGCCGCGCGCCTCGGGGCGCGGATCTTTCTGCGTTCTTGGACGCTGCGTTGGATGAACGGCGGGTTGTTGACGTCGTTGCGCTGTGGGGTGTGCAGATCGCGGACGCGCTGGAGGCGGTGCACGCTCAGGGGCTCCTGCATCGCGACGTGAAACCCTCGAACGTCATGGTTCGTCGCGGCGATGGAATCGCTGTGCTCACGGACTTCGGCCTGGCGCGCGCGGACGACGATTCGATGCTGACGAGGACCGGCGCGTTCCTGGGTACGCCCGCGTATGCTGCACCGGAGCAGCTTCAAGGTGTGGAGTTGAACGAGCGCACGGATGTGTTTGGTCTCGGTGCGACCCTGTATCACGCGCTCAGCGGCGATGCGCCGCATCCTCGCACGGCGCCAGCGGCGACGATCCTGCGCAATTTGGACGAGGACCGCATCGAGCCTTTGCGGCGCCGAAACGCGCGTGTTCCGCAAGATCTCGCGACCATCGTGGAAACGGCGATGCAGTCTGAGCCACCCGCTCGCTACGAATCGGCTGCAGCGGTAGCAAGCGATCTTCGTCGCTACCTAGCGGGTGAGCCGATCTTGGCTCGACCGATCGGGCCGCTGCGTCGGTTGCGAAAATACTGCCGTCGACACCGCGCGGGCTTCGTTGGAGTGTTGGTGGGCGGATTCTTCGCGTTGGCGATCGCGGTGTTGTGCGCGCTCTACTTCATGCGGCAGGCGCAGCTTCCCGACCGTATTGCTGCGCACTTGCGCAGCGCGCGACTGCAGATCTTGGACCCGGCAATCGGTGAACGGATCGTGATCGCACGCGAACGCGGCGAGCCGCTGCCCGGCGAGTTGTCGTTTGAGGAGATCTTGCGCGAGTACGACGCTGCGCTTGAATTGCGCGAAGACTCCAAACTTCGAGCGTTTCGCGAGACGGTTGCACTAGCCCAATGCGTCGTCGATCGTCGGCCATTCGAGCTGCGCATGGTTGACGTGATCCCGGTCACCGTCGACTCGGCGGTTGCCGCGAGTGCCGCACGCCACGCCGCCGTGCCAACGGCAAGAGTCGTCGAAGCCAGCATGCTGGATCGGCGTTGTTGTGGCCTGCTCGCCGTGCTGACCGGTGACATCGACCTGTGCCTGCTTGCCTGGGAGGGACTGGATCTCGCCACGGAACCCGACCCTCTCGTGGATGCTGCACTTGGCCAGCTCTACCTGCAACGGGGCGATCCGGCGTTGGCTTGGCCGCGGTTGGAGCGCGCTGTGCAGCTGCTCCCGGGCGTTGGGTTCCTCTGCACTAACCTCGCCGATGCGGCGTTGCGCTGCGGGGATGCGCGCTACGCCCTGCGGTTGCTCGATCAATCCAAGGGCTTGCCGATGCCCGAGCCGTGGCGCGCCGGGGATCGGGTTCGCGCCGATGCGTTATGGCAACTAGGCCGCGAGGCCGAAGCAGATTCGATCTACGCGAAGTTTCCCACGGGGTGGGGTTCGCCCATGACGCGTCAGAGTCTCGCCAAATGGCTGCTGGCGAAGGGTGATCGGGATCAAGCTGCGCGGCTTTTGTGGATGACTCGGATGCGCTGGCCCGGCACGCCGAACGTATTCGCGAGCCTCGCCGCAATGTTGGAGGCGTGGTGGGCCGAGTTCGATGGGCGAGCGCGCGCAGAGCTGTTGCGAAGTTCGCTTGCTAAGCCGAGTTCGTTCCTCGACTTTCTTGCATGCGCGCAGCAGCGCGTCCCAGCGGGGCATCGCGCGCCGGTTGCAAACGTGCGGTTGGACCCTCATTACCTGCAGGTGTTGCGCGAAGGGCCCGCATGGGTGCGCGAAGCGCAGGTCCGCGTTTGGTTGCGACAGGATTTTCACTCCACAGTGTGGTTGCGCGCCTTCGCGATCTGGTGGGATCAGGCAGCCCGAGGTATGCGGCGCAAGCTGTTGCGGTTGTCAGCCGAAGCGATGCGCCCGGTTTTCGAACAACTGAGCGTTGCCGCCGACGGCACTGCAGCGAACCGAGCTGCGACCAAACCTTCTGTGGACGCTAGTGGTCGGTTCGTCGCTTTCGAATCGTTGGCCGACAACCTGGTGCATCGCGATGGCAATCGATGTGTCGACGTGTTCGTGCGGGATCGATGGCTCGGATTGACCGAGCGCTTGGTGCCTGTCAGCGGCGACGAGCCGGACGGCCCGAGTCGGCTCGCCACTTTGGCCGCAGATGGGCGTCACGTGGCGTTCTACAGCGCAGCGACCAACTGGGTGTCAGGAGACACGAACTCGGACTGGGATTGTTTCGTCCTGGATCGTGAGTCAGGGCGAGTGGACTGCGTCAGCGTAGGCGATGACGGATCGCCGAACGGTGTCGGAGAGTTGATCCATGAGCAGTCGCCGTCGATCAGCGCGAATGGACTTCGGGTTGCGTTTCAACGAACGATTGACGCGCGTTTGTCTGATGGAGCGGTGGAGCAACAGGTCGGGCTGTTCGTGCGTGATCGAAGCGAACATCGCACGGAGCTGTGTGTGCCGTTTGTCGCCGCCTTTCATGCCATGAGCTTTGCGCTCGAGGCTGGGGGCGCGGAGCTGGTGTTCGCGAATTTGGGGTCGGAGCTCATGGACGCGCAGGACCAAGCGGAGTGCGATGTATTCGCTCGTGCGCTTCCGAACGGCAAACTCTCGCTGATCCGGGCCAGCAGCGGGGAGCCAACCAATGCTTCGACTGGTTTGTCCGCCACGTCTCGCGACGGTCGGTTCTTGTTGTTGCACACGCTCGCCACCAACTTCACTACCGTCGAGGATCCAGACGTCGCGCATCTGGTTTTGCTCGATCGGGTCCA
>CBESZZ010000020.1:0-16828 GCA_965534055.1 uncultured bacterium
CGAAGTCCTCCGCCGCATCAGCACCCGCATCATCAACGAAGTCCGCGGCATCAACCGCGTGTGTTTGGACATCTCTTCCAAGCCTCCGGCGACCATTGAGTGGGAGTGACGTGCGCGCCAATTGAGGTCATCGGTCCGGGTTTGAGCGATTGGTTCGTATCGACCGGCGCATCCCAAGGAGTCTCGGTATTCAGCTTGGGAAGCTGACGCTCTACCAACTGAGCTACGGCCGCATGCCTTCGCAGACTCTCGCATCGTCTCGCGTGAGTCCGCACGCATCAAGGGGTTACCACGATCTTCTGCATCGACGTCGGTAACTCCTTTGTCGCACTCACTCGCACCGCTTCGTGCAGTCTCGTGCTGCGGGAGCTGTGGCAGAAGCTGTGGTTCGGATTCTCCCGACGGATCCGCTGGTGCGCATTCATCGTCTACTGATCCGACGCCCGGCAGCTGCGCCATGGCAGCTGCGGTGTCTTGGATCGAGAGCATCGTGTAGTGCTTCTGCGTGGTCCGGTAGTCGCTGTGCCGCAGGATCCGCTGAGCGATCTGCGGCGCTACACCTTGCTTCGCCAAGTTGGTACCCAGCGTTCCACGTAGCGCGTGAAGATCCACCCAACGTCCGGAGTCATCCTGCTTCGGAATGTTCGCCCGACGAAGATCTTCGTAGACCGTGCGAATGGTTGGGAGTGTTCGAAAAACGTGATCAGACTCCTTCGTCTCATCGGTTCGGAGTTGCTTGATCGCTCGTGCAGCATCGACGTGAAGTGGGATCGCATCATCCCGTTTCGCTTTGCCAACACCTGCGCGAACGATCAGGATCCCTTGCTCCAGATCGACATCGCGCCAGGTCAGCTTTTTCATCTCCCCGCGCCGAAGTCCGGTGAGTGCAGCGAAGGTGTAGACCACCGCACGGGGAGTCCAGCGATCGCCGTTGGATCGGTCTTGCTCTTCGGCAACGACGATCAACCGGTCGAGTTCCTCTGTGCTCAACGCACGCCGTTCCCGACGCTTATCGGTCATTTCGTCGAACGTCGGAATCGCGAGTAGGGGATTGTCAGCTACGAAACCGTTCTTCACGCACCAAGACATGAACGCGATCACAGATGCGCGAACGGCGTTCACAGTCCTTGCAGACCGGTTTGCGATCTTCTTCTCCGCATCTCCCTTTTGAAGTTTCGACAAGTGCTTTTGCAAAGTTGCTGGTTCGATGTCTCCCAGTCCCTCTGCACCGACGGCTTTGACGACACCCTTCAGATGCGATCGCTTGTTCTGGATGTGACGCTTTGCTTGTCCTGCTTGCTCACACTGATCGAAGTATTCATCCAGGTGTTCTTGCAGCGGAACTGAATGTGCTTTTGCCCGGCGCTCACCGGTTCTGTCCTTCAGTCCGTTTCGTGCCAATGCTGCGTCGGCCTCGAGCTGCGCAGCGATCCTTGTCGCCGCTCTCTTGTCCGTGGTTCGGGATGACCGGTGGACTCGACGACCGCGTTCGTCGATGAACTGCATCATCCACCACTTGCCACCGTCGGATCTCTTGAACACTGATGCCATCGCTACACTCGCTCCCGTTTCTTCTGTTCGATCCACGCCCCAAGGTCAACTAGGTCGTAGCGAACTGCTCGACCGATCCGAACCCGACGAATCTCACCAAGGGAAGTGAGTTCCCAAAGCTTGCGCTCGGAGATCCCGAGGAACTTGGCAGCCTCTGCCACTCGAACCAGACGCACCGATTCCTCGCTGGCATTCGGTTCGTTCGATCGCTTCACACTCATCACGGTTCTCCTCAGATCCAAACTGATCCAGCGTTCCCCCGCCACGACGGCACGGAGTTTTTCTGCTCACACCGTGCTCCCGCCTGGGACTTGTCGCACACGCTGGCATGCCCCTGAGTAGTTCCGCACGGTGGATCTCTCTACATCGAGGCGAAAGCCGGGCTCCTCCATCCTCGGGTGAGAAGATCGGCCCCCTCCCACGCAGGCCCAAAGCTGCTGCTCTTGACAAAAGTGGCGAAACCAGACAAGTGGTGGGTCTGGCCTTCAAACGGAGAATCGAATGCACCTCACCCGAATGTCGAACCAAGTCGAAGCCGCCATCGGCGTGTTGTTCGAACACCTGCGCAAGAGTGAATGCTCGCTCGACGATCGAACTCTCGATGCCCGAGCTGCTGTTGCCAACTGGCTCCGAGGTGCGCACCAACTCAATCCGATAGAGCCTGATCCGAAACTCCCCGAGGATCTTGTCGTTCCCGTCATCGACGAGGTCCTCGACTTCGTCGAGCAGAGCCGAGATGCGCAACCCACCAGAGAAGCTGCGCAGATGTTGCTTGTGAAGCTTGATGCCCTGCTGGACACAGTCGTTTGGGATGAGTCTCAGCCCCAGCTTGTGTTGGTTACCGACTGACGGACGTCCCCGATTTCGAAGGTAGACGTGCTTCGGCACACCGGCGTGCATCTCCTCCCGCAGGAGACAAGAGCCGACGGCTTGGTCTCGCAGGCTCCCGCTCCCACTCCGTCTCGCATCAGTGATCCTGGGATGCGCCTTTCAGTAGTTCCGCACGGCAAGTCTCTCTACTTCGAGGCGGGCCTGCCACTGAACTTTGCTCAAAGTCGCTTCCAAGGCTCGGTCCGCCTAGTTCCCCGTGTGGGAGCATACGCACTTGAACAACTGCCAGCACTTGAACGGGCGCTCATCGAGTTGGATGAAGCCCCGGCGCTCAAGCAGTTGCACGATCAGCTGGAAGCGGTGCAACGACTCGCCAGCAAACTCAAGCTTGCTCTGTCGGAGCAAAACCGAATCGAGGAACTGCGGATCCGAGCTGCTCAAAAGGAAGGTTCAATCCTTGCTCAAAGTGTGAAGCGCGGTGGGAACTCCCACGGTGGCAGTTCGGCACCGCTACCGGATGGGATCTCGTGGAACCAATCATCGCGGTGGCAAGAACTTGCTCGGATCGCATCGCCCTTGCTGCGTTCCTACATCGACCATGCGAACGCGGAACAGCAGGAAGCAACGGTTGCAGGATTTCTTCGCGCCGCCTCAGCCACCAACCTGGATGTTCACTTTTCGAGTGAACGTGATGAGTGGCTAACACCCGCGCTGGGTATGCAATGGAACAGGACCGTTCCTGGCCAGTAGACCTTGTGGCAGCCGTCGCTGAGTCTATCTACTCATCCAGCATCTTGAACCTAGTCAAGCATTTGACCGATAAGGTTACTTATGGGTCAATTATGCACACCGTTGCGGAGTGGCCCCGATTCCAGTTTCCCGGTCTCTGCTGCAAAGGAACTCTCAGGCAAGGAACCACGCGTCGCCGTGGCCTGATCGATATCCATGATGCGCCTCCCGAAACTGATTGAAGGCTGCGACATATTGCGAAAGCGTCAACACCACATCGCTGTTCTGCGGAACATCTTCCTCGTCCAACAGGTCCAGGAACTCCAAAGATTGTTCGTCCGCGAGCACTTCACGACATCGCCTCAATAGCCGGTTGACAACTGCGATCTTCTTTTCACTCACACCGTCGGCAGGCTTCTTCTTCGACAGTTCGCGGAACTCACCCCTCATTGCGACGAGCAGCGGTTGTGTGGTCTCCCACAAGTCTGCCTTTTCCCGCGAAATCGGTCCCTTGTCGTCGTCCATGGTTGCCTACTTCTCGGAGAGTTTCTTTGGCGGAGTCGTTCGAGCAGTCAGGTCATGCCCCGTATCCCAATACCAGTAGCCGCTTTTGAGTTTGATGTTATCGGCTCGGAACTTCTCGCAGCAGTGCAGATATTGACCGAACATGAACACTACGTCGCTGTTGGTAGGGACTGCGTCTGCGTCGAATTCTGAAAAGTCATTGAATGGATGATAGCTCTCACCGATGAGGTCGTGGGCCGCTCGGAGCACCGCGTTGATGAACTTCAGCTTGAAGGTGCTCACTCCGTCTGATGGTGATTTCTTCGTAAGAATCGTCAACTCGTCATGGAGGCTCTGCAGCTGCCCGACGACTTTCTCAAACGAGTCTACTGTCTTGTGATCCATGTTTTCGACTGCATTTTCATGACGGACAGGCTCTTCGAAACTCAACGTATTTCTTCTTCAGCACATCGAGCGGCTCGCGCTGCCTACTCTCAAACAGGGTAACCATGAACTCCATGTCGGCATCTGTCAACGCGATCACGCACCGACGCTTGCCGCTCCAGAGGTCGACTGTGTTCTTGAACATCGCTTTGCTGAGAGGCTTCCTCGTGACGAGGACGCCGAAACCGCCGAATGCACCCTCCAGGTAACGGTTTAGCTGGTTGATGTGTCCGCCGCCGATCTTCGCTACGTTCTTCATTTCGAAAACGAGCTGTCGACTGCCGAAGTCCCGGTGAATCTCATTTAGAAAATCCACTTGTCGGTTGTTGTAGAATATCAAGTCACGGATCAGCGTGCCGGAAACAGTTCTGCTTTGATCTGCTGCGAAATCCAAGTGTGGGTAGAGCAATGACGCCAACAGCTTTACAGCACCGTCTTCATACTTCTTGTCCGCTCCTCCGTCCTTGCCTGTCGGCAGCTTGCGTATTGCACCCCACGTTCTCTTGGCCGAGGTGACCGGAATCTGCTCGAATAGTGGGTCTGTTTGGCAATCTGATTGCGTGCGCTCCTTTGATTCCACGTAAGAGCGTACTGCACCGTAGTTCTGGCGGTTGAACCGCAGAACTTTGACCGGATCTTCTTTCTCGCCTTCTGCGAAGATTTGGTCCTTAGGGCAGTGGGCCCGAAAGTAGTCGTCAAAGTTGATCCACGGCACGAACCTAAGCCAGCGCTTCGGAACGAAGAGGATTGGGGCATTGGTCTCCGGTGCCGTCGGTAGCTTGACGGGCACTTCTTGCCGAAATACGTTTCCTCTGTAGTCATAGACCTCAGGGATAATTGTATCCGAGGTCGGTATGCCGAGATCTTCGCATTCCTGCATCGTGTAGTCGATGAGCCATGACTTCAGGAAGCTACAGCAGATGTCGCTAACGCGATCTCTCGACAGCCCTTCGATATAGAGCTGTATCTCCTCGAAGTGCGTAAAGCCATACTTTCGATAGTGTTCGATCTGGCGGAACAGATCCAGTATGGCATTCGCCTTGCTCTCTCCGATGCGCTTCCCGGTTCTGGTTCCCGAGAGTCCGAGCCCAACTTCATCGCACTCTGAAGCGCGGATCAGGATGGCTCGAGCCTCCTGATCCTTGCCGCGCTGGACAAGGCTGTTCAGGTGGTTGAAGGAATTCGTCGCGGCGGTGTGAAGACTCTGGTCTTGCATCGACGGCGACTTCCAGAGCAAGAACGGATCGACGTAGAGCGGGATATCTTCATCGTAGAAGGGGATCGCGAAATCCAGTTCGGACTGGGGACGCATGATCCCATGGAAGTCGGTGACTCTCGGGCGAATCAGCACCATGAGCCCTTGCCTGTAGTAGTCGCGCTCCGGTCAAACATCTGCCACAGTCTCATGTTCTCCCGCGCGGGGTCAACTTTAGGGTGACGATAATTGTCATCGATTCGTGCAACTAGAACGACAGAGAATCCTCACGAACCGGCTCGCCGTCCATCCACATGCACCGGCCATTTCGGAGCGGCCGATCCCCGAGATAACTAGGTTAGCCAATGCGGTCGCCATGGCGATCTGGATCCTCGATTGCGCCGAGCACTACGCAGCTCGCAAGATTGAACGGCGTTCGTGTTGTCGTGCTTTGGCCTGGAAGTTGGAGCCATCCGAAGGAACGCAGTGTGTCAACGAGTTCGTGACGGTGAGCCAAGTCAGATTCCGAGTTCCAAGCCACCAGAAGAAAAGCTCCATACCCGACGCGCATGATCCACGTCCTGCGAATGCACTCTCGGTTCTTCTCCGGTTGTGCCCCCGGTATCCGGTCGAACGTTGCAGTGGAAGCTGACAGTATGCCCTGATCGGCGAGTTGCAGTTGCGGAGGCGTAAGATCCTCCCATGGGCCGAAGAACACGATGAGATCTCGCGGTGATCCGCCGCTCGTGATCTCATGTGTGTAGGAAGTCCACCATCTAAGTTCCGTGCCAACCGGGATCGGGCGCGTGAGATGCTTCCGCGCAAAATCGATCATTGCGGCATCCGCCGCTGACATGCCGTGATTGCACTCGGCGCAGATGTCACGAACTACCGGGTCAGCGCGATGCGCGATACCCCGCTCTTGGTCGAAGGTCATGGGAGCGATGTCGCTATACAGCTCAAGGAGCCCCCTGGACCATATGTGTTCACGTGTGAGCTTCCTGTCAGAACCGCAGAGCGAGCAGATTGCCATGGTTCGTGGTCTGGCCTCCGGAATCAGGTTTCCGCCATTAGTTCGGCAGGCCCGGCTACCTCGTTCGCACGGACCTTGTCCCCTACGAGGGTCAGCCCCTCGTTCACGAGGTGCTCCATGAGCCGAATGGGAGTCTGGCAGTTCGGGTAGAGCGCTGCTAGCAGGGCCCTGATTTCACCGGTATTGTCGAAGTTCCCAGCAGCCCAACGTGTATCTGTTCCTTGCGTGGTTCCTTCCGGCAGTTTTTCTCGAATGGCATAGGCGAGGCAGAACCGCGCCGCGTCCTGCCCATCGAGAAACCAGCTCTTCTCCTCGATCTCCTTGAGGATGCTCTGAGTCTCTGGGGTCAATCCAATTGTGGTCCGATCCTGTTCCATCTGTGCCCCTAGCTCACTTCCTGCAGGTTTGTGCGGCGACCGGACACGCGCTTTAGCTCGTATTCCTTCAGCAGCTTGCCATCGAGAAGAGATCTCACTTGGGTTCGACCAACTTCCGATTCGTAGACCAACAGGATGACTTGCGTCGCCATAGTTGGTAGTGCGGACACGACGTTCGATGTGTGGCTTTCATCCAAACGACCGAATGGCGAATCCATCACGATTGGCCCGCGCAGCGGTGCATTGTTCTGAAGAGCGCCCATGAGTGCGAGAGCCACGACGTGTTCGGCTCCCGCGGACCTAGCCTCCTCTAGACGACCGTCCCGGTGGACAATCGACAGCCCGTAGGATTCGTTGATCCTCAGTCCTGCGTAATCCTGCTTCTCGGTGGTCATCTGGCGAAAGAAGGTAGAAGCAGATTCCTCGACCCTTGTCCGTAGTGCGTTCTTGTATTCCTCCACCGCGGCGCGAAAGACGTTTGAAGCATCTCTGAGTATTCGCGCACGCCTGTGACATGCTCGCAACGCAGAAGCTCCTACCGCTTCGATTTCGCGCGTTAGCCGCTGAACGTTCTGATCGTATTGTTCGATCTTTTCCTTCTCCTCCTCGATGCCTCGGCGCACTAAGCCGCTCTTTTCGATGACATCGGAAAGCGAGGCTTTCCCATGGCGAAGCGCCTCCGGATCAGATTCGCCCAGCTGCGCTTCCAGGTCGCCGATCTTGTCGCGCAGCGAGACTCCCTCAATCATCAAGGTCGCAATACGTGTCGAAAGATGCTGCACTTCTCCTGTGTTGTCAGCGTCTCTGAATTTGCTCAGGTCAGCAAGCCGCGACATCGCTGGCGTGACAACACCTGAGTAATCCTTCGACACCTCTTTCGGCAGAGTCGAGCGAAGCCGCTCGATCACGGGCGATGGGAGGTCTTGATCACACGTCTCGCAATGTTCTGAGTCGACCGCCCGTGCCCTTAGAGACATGATCAAGTTCTGCATGTCTCGCTGCGCCTCGTCCTGTGCGGCCACTCGAGCTTCGCGAACCGTTGATCGAATGACAGTGCGCCACGCTTCGGCCATCGCTTGTTTGAGTTGGTCCTGGCACTCTACCAACCCGCTCTCAGCTCCCGATAGGCGCATCTTGGCTTCGTCGCACTCCTCCAGAATGCTGGAATATTTCTGGCGCGTCCGAAGGAACTCCTCGACGTCGCCGCGTTGAGAAACGAGGCCCTCCAGCTCTTGTTCTAGCCGCAGCTTTTCCTTTTGGTGCTCTGCCTTCAGTTCCGTTGACTGGGCTAGCGTGGCCCCGAGTGCTTGCGTCTTGTTCTGCTTCGTCGCCTCTTTCGCAGCCATCCTGTCAGCGGCGTCAGACAATTGGGAAAGATGGGCGCGACCTCTTTTGAGTAGCGGCACTCCCAGAATTCGTTCTATCGCGCCGGAGATCTTGTGACCTGCTTCACTCTCGTTGATGAGAAGTTCTTCGTATTCCTGCAGGAGCTCGCCATCGAAGAGGAAGAAGCGTGAGACTTCCTTCGGAAAGATCTGAACCAGCGCTCGCTCTCGTTCTTGGGGACCCATTGGATCGGCCCCGCGACGCAGCATTGCTGTCTCCTCGTAATCCGCGTCGGACGTCGGGACGGTGGCTTTCGGCGAGCACTGACGCACCAACTCGTAGGGTTCGTCGTTGAAAGTGAACGCGAGCGAAACCGAGAAGCCAAACTGACCCTCCTTGGCGAGCTCTCGATTCGAAATCGTATGCAGCTTTCGCACGCGAGAACTGCGGCCTAGCACAGTGCCAAAGAAGGCGTATCGAATGGCGTTGAGTAGCGACGTCTTGCCTCGCATGTTGTCGCCGTAGACCACCGTCACCCCGGCTTCCCGGGGGAACTCGATTGTCTGGGTATCCGCGAAGGGGCCGAACCCGGTCACTTCCAATCGGTCAAGATGAAGCATCCGAAAGCCCCTCCCTCTCCAGAATGATGCGCAGTGCGGATTCGATCGAGCGAAGGGCGCCGCCATCGTCCTCGGGATTCTCCTCCTCAGCCCGCACTACTGCGGCAACGAACTCAGCATCAAGTTCGGGGCATTGGGTGGCACGCACTTGTTCCACCGTTTCGAGGATGTCCTTCAGTTCATTCCGCATCTTCAACGCCCTCTTCGAGCATGGTACGCCAATCGATCCCCGAGTCGATCGCGATCTGCTGTAGATCCGTGGCCGACGCGGGGTTGTCAGCATGTTGCGCGAACTCCACTGCGCGTGCGAGTTCGCCATAAACGATCGAGTCCGCAGCGATCGCATCACGGTCCGTTGTGGGAAGAACGATGGCATCGTGCACGTAGGCGAGGGACTTCCCAGGGGATCTGCGAAGCACTCGCCCCCTCCGCTGGATGAACTCCCTCGGGTTCTTGGACGAAGCCAAGATCAAGGCGTGCGTGACGGATGGGATGTCGACACCTTCATCCAGGCATTTGATGGCGACAACAACCCCTCCGCGAGTTTCGAGCCACTTGAGAGTCTCCACCTTGCTCCCTTCCATCTGGCTGTGAAAGGGCATCGGCTGGATTCCTTCAGCAGATAGCGCCTGACACACTGCAGAGAGTTGAGTCAGGTCGTCGCAGTAAACGATCCATCTCTGGTCCCGCTTGAACTCGTTCCGGAGCACGGTTGCCGCGAGCGGAACTTTCCCGGATGCTTGCTTGACGATGCGGGCACGCTGGATCAGCAGGCGCTGAAGCCTATCCTCCAGCCCTGCCGCCGAGTTCGGTCGAGCAAGCTGCGCTCTGATGCGGGCAATGTCCGCAGAAAGGGAGGCCCACCGCTCTGCTTCGTCGTCTGCCAGCTCCACCGTGTGCGCCCGGTAAAAGTAGCGCGACAGCACGCCGTCGCGCACCGCATCTGCCAAGGTATACTGAGGTTCAAGAATCGTAGTGAAGAAGGACAGGATGGCGGCGGTTCCAATGGGGTCGCCTGCGCGTCTCGGTGTCGCGCTGAGACCGAGACGCGGTCCGAACAGATTGTTATCCAGAAGGCTTTGGTTTCTTGGGGAACCAAGGCGATGCACTTCGTCCGCTACCAGCATTAGGTGGGTGCCCGAGGCAAGTCTGGCGCGGAAATCCTCGGATGAAGCGGTGCGCATCGTGGCCAGCACGAGACGTGGTTGTGGGCCGGGCGAAGTCCACAACCGGAGACTATCCCGCCAGGCAGTGTAGCCAGAACCGGCGCGCAGGATCCGCACTCCGAGCGTGCTCAATGTTTTCTCGAGCTCGTTGTGCCATTGAGCGAACAGCACGCGATCGGGCACAACAACGACGACAACCTCCCGTCTCAGCACGGATTCCTTGATCGCCGTAATAGCAGTGAATGTTTTGCCGCTTCCGGTGGCGAACTCCAGTATTCCTTTGCGCTGATTGCTCTCCCAAGACGCTAGGCCCGCTGCCTGGTGTGAGTAGAGAGTTCGTGTTTCGGCATCCGGTGAGGTTGCGCCGCCCTCAGGCTCTATCATCTGGTCGATTCTATCCTGCCAGTCATGGTCCGCCGCTGACTCCAGCTCCTCGCGAGCGACCTTGGGGAATGGGCGCACACTGAGGTTCGGGTATCGATCACTCCAGAGGTCATCAAAGTAAGTGAGTTCTGCTTTGGCACGTTCAAGGTCCCGAGCTCCCATCCACGTCGCCGCGACATCTACGGATTCCAGATTCCCGTCGGCTGCCAGTCCATTCCACGTCTCGTTCATAGAACCCTTGAAGGTCACGACGTGTTCGTGACTATCACGGAAGATGCCGAGCTTATCGTGAAAGATGCGGCCCTTCGCCGTGCGCGAATCGTCCGGGCGAAGAATTGCGATTTGCAGTTCGACTGTATTCCGCGCAACCAAGGCCGCGAGAACGCGCGTGGGATCCCGTAGGGCGTCGTCTTTGAGAAGTGCCCTTACTTCTTCCAGGTAGCGAACAGCCAGAGACTCGTCGACGCGGGCCGCATAGCCTTGCTCAAGTGCGTCGATATCGGCCTCGGACAACACTTGGGAGCACAAGATCCGGATGCGCGCACCTCTGGTGACAAAGTCGCGCAGCGCTGGCCAGGCAACAACGAAGATCGTGCTTCTAAAGAACCCAACAGCACGGTCATACTGTGAGGCGCGCCGCATGCAGGGCAGGTAGAAATCCTCAGCGAGGTCGTCTTGCCACCTTGTGGTAAGAGGTCTTTAGCGCGAGTTCGGAGAGGTTGCCCATTTGTCATCCAGACGGCCGCCGGTATTCAGAATCCTCGCGTGAATCGCCTTTCCCAGTGTCCACGATTGGCACGCAAGCACAAACTCCTTCCGCCCTCCAGAGAGAGATCGAACCTGCTCGGCCCATCCAGTAGCGGCAGCATGAAGCACCGTCGTATCCTTCACCTGGATGTTGCCCCCATTCTTGAACTGCAGGTGCATGCTGGCATCCCAGAGCACAAAGACATCCAACGCGACGTGATACCCAATTACGAGAGCGATGCGGTCGCTCGTGTATTCGAAGGACCCGTATTCTCCAACGGCTTGGCCGGGAACGCGAAGGACTGATTTATACTCGTGGGGACGAACCGTCCCCAGTCCGCCAACTAGGGAATACGCATACACCCGCAAACGAGGCGGGTGTGGAGGATCCAGATCGACTCTTAGTGGTTTGAGGCAGACATCGCTGTGCTGAACGACTGATCTCGCCAGCGCGCAAAGAAAGCGATCATGGATCTTCTCAGTGACGCTGCCCATTCTCAGACTGCTTGTTTGTAGCCGCTTTTGGGCGGCGGAATCGACTTAGCCAAAACACTTCTTTCGAGCGGTAGGCTGCTCGAGTTGTCTTCACATCCGCCAGAGTGCGAAATGGCAGCCAGTCTGCGCCATCGTTCTCGCAGACAATCGCTTGTCCCGGTCTGGACCGACACCACGATGAGAGGTGTTTGTAGTCGATCTGGTCTGCCCCGAAACGATAGTGCTGTCCGGCGACTTGGTATGGGGGGTCGATAAACCACGTTGCGTGGTCGGCGCGCGGACAGTCTTCGTAGCTACAGTGATAGATGCGCCAGTGTCTGATCGATCCGACCTGTGCCGCGATCGTCTCGCGCACTCTGGTTCCCCAGAACGAACCTGGACGGATCCCGTCGCGCATCCATCGCGAGGGGCTCTTCCGTGGGCTTGCCGTTGCGCGATTCAACCAGAAGCCAACAAGCCATCGAGCCTCCTGGCATATGCTAAGATCATCGACTGATCCATCGGGTGGGAGGTCTGGTATCGCTCGGATTTCGCTGGGCTTAGCACGTATCAAGTAGCGCCAGATCTCGTAGAGGATTGGGTCGATCTCACAGAGAATGACCTTCTTGTGTGCGTGCCGCAGGGAATACCCAGCCGAACCAGCAAACGGCTCAACCACGGTGTCGAACTCTGGACTCGGGTAGTGCTTGAGCGCGTCCCTCCACTTGCCGCCGTAAAAACCGAAGAACGGGCGGAGCTGCGCGGCACCGTTGTTCTTTGAAGCGCTGCGCTCTGGTCCAGGTATTCGTTTCGCGGAGTCTGCAGGTCTCATGCGGTTTCGGTGGGGGTGGATGGTGCCGTCGCGGCTACACGGTCATGACGGTGAGCTCTCCGTCCGAGTTGATGGATAGCCGGAAGCTCGTAGCAGACTCCTCGATGGCGCGAGTTCGCCGTTGGCCCAGCGACACGCGTCGATGCTGCCAGTCGATGCGTTTGCTGCCGAGCGCATTTCCGCCAAAAAAGCACAGCGCACTGGTCGCGCTCTGCGAGCAGATCCCGAAGGGCCTGGTCCTGAGCCTTGGTCCAAGTCAGGTAGCCAAAACGTCTTGCGCGCGCAGTGATGGGGACATCCACCTCCATGACCGAATCGTATCCGTCGGCGATCAACGGAGCCAGGACTCAACGCATCCGCTGGGCAGGTTGTGGTCGGACTGACCAGTGTGCCAAGTTCGACGCTGCCCCCTGCTGGGCCATCGACTGCCAGAGGGCCTAGTGACACCGCGGATCGTCGGCCGGTTGGCTTCCTTCCTTCGGTTTGAGCACACGCAACGAGGGAAAGGAGGATCGGGACGCAGGAACCCATGGCTCGCAGGGTCGAGGCTGAGAGAAATCCGAGCATCAAGGTCACTCCGCGTGATAGGAGGAGGAAGGAGGGGGGGATCGAGAGTGGCTGGCTGCGTGGCACACTGGGGACACTGCGATCGATCGTCGATGGCGTAGCGCGATCGGGCTCCAAGTGTTTCGCTTCTCCCGGCGGCCGAAATCACGATTCGCGGCCCATTCCGGACTCCTCGAGAGGTCTACGCTGCGATCGCGGCGACTGGGCGAGTGGCCACGCTCTACATTGCCTTGGTTGGTTGATCCCACTGGGCCGAGGACGGCTCGAAACGGTGGGAACCTTGCTCCAGCTTGCGGGTTCGCCGGCGCTCGATACCCGCAACCACTCGCGAGCTCCTTCATGACACTCAACGGTTCGACACGTCTTCCTTTCTCCGCTGCAGCCGCTTGCCTTGCAGTTTTCACGACGGCGGCTGGGTCGACGTCCATGGATCGCTGGCCGCCGTTTGCAGATCGTCGCGACGCGTCTACATCCGGGCAGCGCTACGTGCTCGTTCATGAAGCAAAGCAGAGGGGGATCCGCTACGAGCTTTGCGAGCGCGGACGAGGCGAGCCGCCAGCCAAATCCGCAAACGAAAGTGACGTAAAGGCTGGGCGAGCGGACGGTCTAGCGGTCGGTGCGAAGGACCGGGTCATCGCCGCGGGACAAATCAACAAGCTGCCCTACGACGTGCGTGTCTTCGACAAATCGGGTGGGTTCGTGCTGTTCGACACCTACTACACCTTGGGCAAGGGGCACGTCGTTTCTTACGTGAACGACGCCGGTGAAGTTGTCCTTGAGAAGTCGCTGAAAGACCTGTTCGGAGGTGTGCCTGATGGGGCGAAACGCACTGTGTCGTCGATCTGGTGGAGCAAGGGTTGGTTCCTTGATGACCGCCGCGGATCCATCGTCGTCGTCGCCGTGGGCGATCAAATTCGAGAGATCGCGATCAAGGACGGCGCCATCACGACGCCATCGCTGCCGACAATGCTTACCTGGCTCCGCCATGGGACTGAAGCCAGTCGCTCGATGATCTTCGACGCGATCGCGGAACAACCAAGCGAAGACCTCAAAGTCGCATGCTCGACGGTTGTCGGGATCGCGCACGACAACAAACAACCCCTAGGACTGCGGCTGCGCGCAGTAGTCGTTTTGGCGCGTGCGGGTGACCCGGCGGATTTGGAAGCGCTGTTCCTTCAGAGCGTGGAACCCGATGTTCCCCCGGATGAACGAAGCTATGCCATCGCCCACTTGCCGGTGATCTTGGGCGATCGGGCCATGCCGGCTCTGCGGACAGCGTTGCGCGCTCCAGACGCCGTCCCTTGGATCGCGGGTCAGGATGGTTGGGTCGGGTTGGGCGAAGTCGCGGTTCCCGAGCTTTGCCGCATGCTGTTGAACCGGAAGGAAAGCGCGCAGTTCCGTCGCGGCGCTGCCGCTGCACTGGAGCGACTGGGGTTCAAGGCGGCCGTCGACCCATTGTTGAAGGCCGCATCAGACCCAGAAGAATCTGTCGCAAACAGTGCGGTCAACGCTGTGATCCAGATTGCCCCGGCGAACCTGGAAGAGCGTTTGATTGAGTTGTTCGTGGCTGGATCAACCCAGGATTCGCGTTTAGCGCTCCACTTCAAGACGAAGCCTAGCCGCCGTGCGATTCCCGGATTGCGTGCTGCGCAGGCACGGCCGGGCTTGGGTCAAACGGACGTTCGTTGGATCAAGCAGGCGATTGCCGCGTGCGAAGCGCTGCCGCCCGTGCCTGCCGCGAGTCAGCCGATTCGTAAGTAGGTGTCACAAGGGGCATTCGACCTTGTGTTTCGAAACGGCACGCGCAGTGCGCGTGCCGCAGCCGGTCCTGGCGTGGGGGACTGCGGAACGGTGGATGAGTTCGCGCGCAGTCAGGAGCGAAGCGGGCTCTCGAACTGGAGACAGCGTGAAACTTCCGTAGAAGCGCGTCGGCACTTCATGGGCGGACTGGATGTTCGGTGCAATTGGGTGCAAGGAAGTTGGGAAAGCGCCGTCGGAGCGGGCAAGTCGACCGACCCGATGATCTGAGGTCGCGCTTTCCCTTCCTGTCACTGTTCTTTGGGCAGACCATGGCGCGGTATCCATCGACTGGCGTGTCTCTTCGTATCGCGACGGCCGGCTTCGCGGTTCTTGCGACAGCTGCTGGGTCTGCTTCCACGGACCCCTGGGGGCTGTTTCTTGATCGAAGAGACGCTTCGGCCTCCGGTCGGCGATACGTGCTCGTGCATCAGGCGAAGGGTACGGGGATTCGATTCCAACTCTGTGAGTGCGGGCCCGGCAGGTTGCCTGCGAGATCGGCGACGACGCGTGACGTGCTCGCGGGGACAGCTGAGCCGTTGGACGTTGCATTCGGGGATCGCGTGCTTGCCGCGGGTCGAATCAAACGACTTCCCAGTGATGTCTATGTCTTCGACAAGCCTGGTGGGTTCGTGCTCTTCGATACCTATCGCCGATTGGGAAAAGGCAACGTTGTGACTTACGTGAATGACGCGGGGAACGTGGCCTTCAGCAAGACGGTGAAGGATCTCTACGGCGGTGTGCCGGTCGGGGCCGTACGTTCGGGATTCTCGGTTGGGTGGAGCAGGGGTTGGTTTGTTGACGAGCGGCGACGTTCAATCGTGGTTGTCGCGACCGGCAACGAGTTCCGCGAGATCGCGATCCAAGACGGCAGTACGACCGAACCTTCGTTTCTGACGATGCTGGGTTGGCTTCAGCACGGAACCGACGCGACTCGCGAGTTGATGTTTGGTGTGATCTTGGAAAGGCCGATCGAAGATCTCAAACTCGCATGTTCGACGGTCATCGGAATCGCACATGATCCGAAGCAACCCATGGGGTTGCGACTGCGTGCTGCGATCGTGCTCTCCCGCGCGGGGGATCCGGCGACTTTCGAGAAGTTGTTCCTGAGCAGCGTGGAGAACGACATGCCGCTGAGTGCGCGAGAGTTCGCTGCAGCACACCTTCCCGAGGTTCTGGGCGAACGCTCTGTTCCGGTGCTTCGCAAACTGTTGCGCGATCCTGAGCGATCCGTGCGGCGTGCGAGTCAGAACGGGTGGGTGGGGCTCGGTGAGTCCGCGGTGCCCATGCTGTGTGCCATGTTGTTGGACAAGGAAGAATCCGCGCTGTTCCGTCACGGCGCAGCGGCTGCGTTGTGGCGCCTGAAGTCCCAGGCGTCGGTGGATCCATTGATGCAGGCAGCTCGAGGCGCCGATGCGTTCGTGGCCAACATGGCGCTCAACGCCGCCATCCACATTAGGGCGCCGAAACTGGAGAGCCACTTGCTCCAGATGCTCCTCGCCGGCTCGACGCAGGACACGCGTGTTGCGCTCTACTTTGCGAAGTGGCCGAGCCGCGCTGCACTCCCAGCGCTCCGGGTTGCGCGGGAGCGGCCTGGTTTGGACCCGTTTGGATTGCTCTTCTTCGATGACGCCATCGCCAGGTGCGAAGCGCTGTCGCCCAAGTCAGCTGCGAGCCGGCCGTCAGAGGACTAACACGGGGCAAGTCGCCATGTGCAAGCCCACGTGTGGCGACGATGAAGTGAGTCGCGTACGGTGGCGCGCCGAATGGCCCAAACGCTCTTACACGTTGCTCTAGTGGTTCGGGACTATGACGAGGCGATTGAGTTCTTCATCAAGAAGCTCGGTTTTGATCTCGTCGTCGACGAGGACGTCCCCAGCCAAGACAAGCGTTGGGTTGTGGTCGCTCCTCCAGGCTCTACCGGGACCACCTTGTTGCTGGCGCGTCCGTCTAAGCCAGGCCAGGATCAGTTCGTCGGCAATCAAACGGGGGGGCGCGTCACGTTCTTCCTCGGTACGGACAATTTCCAGCGCGACTACGACGCGATGCTCTCCCGCGGCATCAAGTTTGTGCGGGAGCCGGAAGTGGCTTCCTACGGCACCGTGGCGGTCTTTGAGGACTTGAATGGAAACCTCTGGGACTTGGTGCAGCTAGAGGGCGAAGACGACTCAAGCGAATCGCCCCTGCAGTAGTTGGAGGAGAGCGGACCCTGATCTGGCCCCGTGAGACACGGCCGCGAGATGTGACGCAT
>CBESZZ010000021.1:0-16365 GCA_965534055.1 uncultured bacterium
TTCAGCCCGCCGGCTTTCGCGCGTTCGGCGATCAGCGGGTTGCAGTGGAACGGCGCACATGAGATCACGCCGTGAGCGCCTTTCATGATGCTGTCCAAACTCTTGGCGGCCGTGAAGTCCACTTCCTGACCGGTCACGGTGTCGCCGTAAGCCGACGTCAGGTGATCGACGCTAGCCTTCGACAAGTCGCCGACTCGCACGCTGTAATCGCCATCGCTTCGCGCGGCGAGAAGGTGGGTCACCATTTGGCCGATCTTGCCGGCGCCGAGAACGACGATGTCTTGCTTGGTTGCGCTCATGAGAGTCTAGGGCGATAGGCCTACTGTGCTGCCGATTCGTGTGGGTGGTGGTGATGGATGCGTGGATTAGGACGGCCTTCTGCCAACCACGTACGCGATCCACGACTCGTCGGCTTCACCGCGCTCCACGCGCTTGTAGTTGCCGGAGCCTTCGTTGGTCTTCTTGTCGGTGCCTTCCCAAAGGACGTGCACATCTTCGAAGCCAGCGGCCGTCATGGTCTCGCGAATTTCTGGAAGCGTGAACATGCGCCAGACATAGCGGAAGGCGTTGCGCTTCTCGCTGCCGTCATTGAACCGGAAGTGGATCCGGCATTCGGCTTCGTAGGTCACCGGATCAAACTTGTGCTGATCCCACACGTAGGTGAACGCGCCATCGTCGATGTCGCGGTCTTCTTCCAGTTCGACCTGTGTTTCGCTGCCGCCCCATGAGTCACAGAACAGGACGCCACCCGGCTCGAGTGAACGGAACGAGTTGTCGAAGTAGGCCTGCAGATTCTCCCGCGTCATCAAGCAGCAGTAGCTGAAGTTTGAGGCGACGATGGCCTGCGCCTGTGGGGTCGAGATCTCGCGCACATCGCCTTCGATGATGTTCACGCGGCTTCGCTGGTCGTCGTTGAGCAGCTTGGCCATGTTGTTCTTCAGGCCCCACTCGATCGTTGGCCGATCTAAGTCGACGCCAACCGCGGTGTTCTCCGGGTGCATCTTCACAAAGTGGCAGCACAGGAAGCCGGTGCCGCAGAAGTCTTCGCGGAAACGACGCAGAGGCTCACCGGTCAGCTTCTTGAACTGCTTGGCGTAGAACTTCGCATCGACGTCAGGCGCCTGCACGCTGCGCTGGTAAAGGTCGTGGCGGTCGGAGTTCTTGGCGGTGAGCTTGACCTTCTTGGGCTTCTTTGCGGCTCGCTTCGCGGCCGCCTTCTTCTTGGCCGCCTTCTTCTTGGCGGCGTTCGTCTTGGTGCTTCCGGACTTGCTTTTGGAGTCCTTTTTCGCGCCCTTCTTGTCGGCGTCTTTCTTGCCGCCTTTCTTGGCAGCAGCTCCCTTCTTGGGGCTGCGTTTGCTGGCCTTGCCGCCGCCGGACTTGCTCTTGGCCTTCGTTCTGCTCTTGGTCATGCGGGATGCTTACCGGATCGCGCCCGTGCGCACCACCTTCCTACGGGCATCCCCGAGCAGCATGCCGTGGCGCCCGTCTGGACCGCTGTCGAGGGTCCAGCCGCCCCACACGGTTTCGAACGTGTAGAGCGCGAAAGTCGCGGCGTCGGGAGTCAAGGTTCCGCGCGGGTCCGGCGTAAACGAGTCGCCAGAATAGCGGGCCTCCGAGGAGACCCTGCAGTCGTCGACCATGCCGTCAAACCAGTGATCCGGGCCGGAATGGGCCGGGTCTGCACCAATGAAGAACGGGATTTCGTTGGTGCGTCGGCTGCCGGATCCAGACGCCCGGCCGAGCAGCTTCCCGTCCAGGTAGACGCGCGACTCTTTGCCATCCCAGACACCCGCCACGTGGTGCCACACGCCGGCTTCAATGCGATGCGGTTTCGCCCGACTGATCATCCGCACCTCCGAGTACTTTTCACCTTGGAGGCTCCCGAACCAGAAGGCACCCTGATGCATGGTCAAGCCGAACTCGGAAGACTCGCATTTGCATGCGATTCCTTGGCGGGCGGCTGCGACGTCCTCTGCGCGCAGCCAGGTCTCGACGGTGAAGGGCCCGTTTGGTACCTGAAACAGCGCCGAGGGAACGCGGACCGCGTCGCCATCGCCGTCAAGCACGAGCACGCCTTCGAACCCGTTGGGGACGCTCGATGTGGCGAGCTTCCCGACCGGAACGCGCCAGTCCAATGCGGCTTTCTGCCCGGGTAGATGAATGCGACGGTCTGCGGCCAGGTAGTCGGTCCGCATCCGCAACGACTGCGGCAAATCGAACCGGCCCAACTTCTTGGTCGAGCCGCCACGGTGCAGATGAAACCGCAGCGTCTTGCGCGCCCCGGGAGCGATCTCGCAGTGTTGGTGATCTGGTCGAAACGTGAATCCTGCGATGGACGGCGTCTCTACCAGCACATCCAGAGGGCGCGACGCAGGGTTCTTCACAACCAGCGCGATTTCCAGGTCGATGCTGCTATCCGCCGCGAGGCGGAGTGGTTCTTCGACGTGGGCGATGGTTCGCTTCACGAGCTTCTCGACGTCGTTGGCAAAGTTCGTCGTGAAGGCTTCCGGATCAGAGACGACGCCGACAGGGAGTGACGCGACCTCAATGCCCTCGGGACGCACCGAGACGGCATGGAAGTGATGCAGGAAACCGGCTTCTGGAAGCTCCGCACGAAGGTTACCTCCTGTCGTCGCGAGCGCGTAGTACGCAATGCCGTCACGCACTCCGTCGTAGCGCATCTGATGGATGTGGCCCGCGAAGACTGCTCGAACCTTGCCCGACGTCGCCAGCAGCTTGTGCACGCGATCCCAATCGTCGCCGTAACGACGACCACCGAGCCATCGCGGATGATGCAGGAACACAAAGACGTGGCGAGCCTCCTTCGCCTGCTTCAACGTCGCCTCCAACCAACTGAACTGCTCAGGGCTCATGGTCTGGGCGGACGATTTGTTGAACGTCTTCTCGCCTGTTTTCGGGTCGCCCTCGTCGGAGTAGAGGACGAAGAAGAAGCACTTCTTGTGCTCGAAGGCGTACCAAAGCGGCCCAAAGTACATCTCGTAGTTGCGGTCGTGTTCACCAACCGGGCGCTTGGGACCGCGCCAATACACGTCGTGATTGCCCGCCACCGGGAACCACGGCATCGCGAGCTTGTCCATGACCCCGCGGAACTCGCGCATCTGCTTGAGCCACGGCTTATCGGTGCTGTAACCCTGGATGAGATCCCCGACCGTCATCACCAGGTCTGGGTCCAGCAAGTTCGTGTCGACGACAGCCTGTTCGAGCACGCGCACACCCGCGGGATATCCTCCGGTTCGGTCACCGTAGACCACGAAGCCGAACGCATCGTCCTCTCTTGGAAACTGCAGAAGTTGACCGCCTTCGCGATTCGTCAACAGTCGCTTCGCACCTGCGGGATCCGCGCGATGGCGGTGGGGGTGCTGACGCGCATCTCGCTGCGAAGCCCCTTTTGCGTCGGGTGCGACCGGTGCCGGCTTCACCGGTGCTTCCTGACAGATCAAAGCGGACGACAACAGACTCGCAGCAATGCAAACGATCCACGAGCGAACGGAGTGATGGAGGAGTTTCACTCTCTCCAGGCTACCTTCGGATGCGAAGGATCAGAAAAGACTCGGGCGGAGTTCTGTGCAAAGCAGCTGCCCGGGATCGCCCCGGGCGGCCAACGACGTGGAGCCCGGCCCTCCAAGCGCCGATCCTGCACCAGTCGGTGGGATGGTCGAGAGGAGCGTCCCGTGGCCGCTGTCCTGGCGGACTTGCGAAACAAGGCATTCAAGAAGACTTGCCTATCTACCAATAGGGAGATAGGTTTCTTGCCGTGACAACCGCCGTAGAACTCCTTGACGCAGCGCAAGGCCTCGTTCAAGAACTGGGTTTCAATGCGTTCAGCTACAAGGACCTTGCCGAGTCGGTGGGGATCCGCACAGCGAGCGTGCACTATCACTTCCCGGGCAAGGCCATGCTCGGCCTCGCGTTGATGGAGCGCTACAGCGAAGCGCTGGAAGCGGAGCTGGTTGCGCTGGAGCACTCCAACCGCAGCGCCCGAACCAAGCTGCGTTCGTTCATTCAGCTCTATCGACCGGCCGAAGAGGCTGGCGTGATCTGCATGTGTGGTTCACTCGCAGCGGACCGTGCTACGCTTGAGGCACCTTTGCAGCAGGCTGTTGAGGATTACCTCGCGCGCAGCGAAGAGTTCGTGGGAACCACGCTGAAAGAGGGCGCACGAGACGGCGAATTCGAACTGATCGGCAAGGCCAGAGACTTGGCGACTACTTTGGTCGCCAGCCTGCAGGGTGGCCTCATTCTCGCACGATCAAGGCAGAGCGGAGCCGTGCTCGATGCCGTGCAGCGCTCGTTCTTCAGTCAGCTTCGCCGGACAGACTCGGCAAACGACTGAATCGCAGGAACCGTAGTCCCAAGTTTGCGAATACGCGGGCCCAGACTTCTACCGCAACCTACCTACGCATAGGTATCCACAAAAGCAAAGCATGACAACGAAGAACAACAAGACGCGCGCCCTCCTGATCGGCGGCTCATCTGGCATGGGCAAAGCCACCGCGAAACGACTCCTGCAGCGCGGAGTCGTGGTCGAGATCATCGCCCGCAACTCAGAGAAATTGGCCAGCGCCAAGGCCGAACTCGCTCCCCTGGGGTCCGTGAAGACCACATCCGCGGATCTCTACTCAGAGAAGGACGTCACGGGAGTGATCGAGGCGATTCGAGCCAGCGACGAGCCCTATGACTACCTGGTTAACGCTGCTGGATACTTCAGTCCGCTGCCGTTCCTGGAGCACGGAGCGGATGACTACAGCAAGTACCACGACCTGAACCGTTCCACGTTCTTCATCACCCAGGCCGTCGCTGAAAACATGCGCCGGCACGGGGGTGGAGCCATCGTGAACATCGGTTCCATGTGGGCGAAACAAGCTGTCAAGGCGACGCCCTCATCCGCCTATTCAATGGCGAAAGCCGGCCTGCACTCGCTGACTCAACACCTGGCCATGGAGCTTGCGGAGCACAAGATTCGGGTGAACGCTGTCTCGCCTGCGGTTGTAGAGACCCCGATCTATGGTTCATTCATCAAGCCAGAGGAGATCGCTACCCAGCTCCAGGGCTTCAACGAGTTCCACCCAATTGGGCGCATTGGCCAAGTGGACGATGTGGCGGCGACCGTCGACCACCTGCTTTCCGAGCAGGCCGGCTGGGTCACAGGCGCTGTCTGGGACGTCGATGGTGGAGTGATGGCGGGGCGCAACTAGTCACGCTCATGCAGCCTGGTCTCCGGCGTAGAGCGCCGGAATCCCGACGACCCGCGTTGTACCAGCCGGCGACCACCCGAGACTCGCTAGACGCGTGTGGCACCGCGTGCGTGGGGCCACGGGCGCCGTGTCTCCATCACCACGGGATCCAGGGCAGTGTCCCCCGGCGCCTGGCACGCTACCTGCATAGGTGACTGCACGTCCCGCTCTCCTCGTCCGCACTGCCCCGGTGGACGGTTTGGAGAAGCGTCCTGGACCATCGAACGGCTCACCGTTCGCACCCCCTTGTGCACCCCATGTTCGCGATTCGCTCCCTCTTCGCCCTTTGCCTGATCACTGCCTGTGCGTCGGCTCAAACAACTCTCGTTGTGGACCTCCTGAATCGTCCAGGATCACAGTTCACAGACCTGCCCGCAGCCATTGGCGCGGCAGGAATCGGGGACACGCTCCTCCTGCGGTCCGTCGATCCCGCCGTCATGCGTTACGCCGGCAGCGTGGTGTCTCAAGGCATCTCGATCATTGGAGAAGGTAGCCCCAAGCCATTTATCGACGGCTTCCTCGACATTTCGGGCGTGCCCAGCGGTCAACAGGTCTTCTTGAGCAACCTGCACGTCGGCCCCTACACCGACGGCCAATCCATGGTCGTCGACGGGTCACTGCGCGTGCTGAACAACGCTGGCTCGGTGCACATGCTGCGCGTGGATCACGGTGAAGTGGGGCTCACTGGTTCGTTCTTGCTCAACCAGCTGCGCTTCGAGAACAACCGCCTCGTGACCATGTCGGAGAGCACCTTCCGTGTCGTGGATTCCCTTTCCGCGCTGACTGTTCGGGGGAACGATCGAATCGTCATGCAGCGGTGCGCTGTTGTTCCCGGGATTGGTTCGGGAGCGACCGTTCGGGTTGAAAACACCGTTCTGACACTGATTGACACCACGATCGCAGGCGCGGACGCGCTTATTGGCTCACCAAGCCCGGCACTCTCCCTTTGCTCCGCGCAGGTCGTCATGGGTGGCCCGGGTTGTTCCGTTGTCGGCGGAATGAACGGCGCCAGCCAGTCTCCAGCCGTCGTGCTTTCGGGGTCCACCTTGTGCACTCAACCAAGCTTCTTGCAGGCAGATCCGGTGTCGACACTCGGGATTGTCGCCGGCGTCACCGTGGCGCGCTTCCCGGTGAACGGGATGGCGGCGTCGCTTTCACAATCGACCTTGCAGGTGACCACGTATGGACCGCCGGGCGGAATCTCGATCCTGCTCCTCGGGGCCGGAACCGCCACCGCGAGTCCGACCACCGCGGGTTTGCTGGACATCGACCTGTCTGCTAGCGTGACAACCCTCGCCATCGCCAATGGAACGGGTGTCGCGGGCTTCCAGTTCAATCTGCCCGCGTCCGTCGCGGCGGGAATCCCGCTGTGGATGCAGGCGTTGCAGGTTGGTCAGGCGAACTCACTCTCGCTGACCAACCCGATTGCGATCGTCACCTTCTAGGGAGACGTCGCGGTTGGAGACGGCGCTCAATGGCGCCGTGACCAACACTTCCCTACTTGCCTGGCGCGGCGACGGGCAGCTCGCTGACCGTCACGAACATCACCATTGCTTGCCCGTCACCCGACTGCTCACCAAACACGGCGGTCTGGCCCGCGGGAACCGTGAGATAGCGGCCGAAGGTCGCGTCGCCTAGGAGTTCACTGGCGTTCATCTGGAACGACACGAAAAACGCACCGTTGGCGGCGTCCATCGTGGTCTCCAGCTGGAACGCCATGCCGGATTCGGCCTCCTCTTCTTTTGCCGGGTCGCCCGTTGGCTCACTCGTGCCAACGTACATCGTGGCCGCCTGGCCCGTGTTGGCGACGAGTCTGGGCAGGGTGACGACTTCCGCGCCTTGCTCGACCAGCGCGGTTTGAGTGGCTTTCGCTTGCGTAGCGGCGACCGTGCGGACACTGCGATCCTTGGCCAGGATGGCCACAACGCCCGCGTCGACGACCTGCACGACGCTGACTTCAACGAGGCACGGCACGGCTTGGCCGTCGAGCGCGCGCACTTGACGAACGATCGACTCAACAACCGCCGGGCGATCGGTGACGATCAGCTCGGAGTTGCTGGCGGAGTAGTGAAGATGGCCCACGTTCGGGGTGAGATTCGGGCGGAGCGAAGCCAGCACACCAGCCGGCGCGACGTCCGTCATCACGGCGGGAGACAGGTTTTGCAGGCACACCGTCGTGGTGGTGACCACGTCGGATACGGCAACAACCGTCGACGATGACTGCACTGCGACCGGCTGCACAACGACTTGCGAAGCTGCGGCTTGAACAACTGGCTTGGGAGCCTGCTGGGCGAGAATGGTTGCGGAAGCGGCGGTCAGGCCGCAGAGCGAATGGATGAAACGATGGAGCACGGGAGCCTCGATGAGATGGGGGGAACAGATTCGTCTGCCTCGCTCATCGACATCTCGCTCCGGTGCCTACAGGAAATCGCCGCGCGACTGAGCCCGAACCGCTCGATAGCCGGCGACTTCACACGCACCATCGTCTACCAGTCAGCCCTGAACCGAACTTCGATACCGGATCAACATGTCGCCTTCGTCGAACTCTTCGATGCCTTGGGTCCACGTCCGCGAAGGCCAGCTGTAGGTCACGTTGCGGAGGTTCGGGCGATAGATCGCGGTGTACAGCGTGCCGATGCCGCGGTCGTAGTCGGTGCGGTAGAGCGGTGCGAATTTGAATCGCTGGGAGAACGAGCGGCGGGTTTCTTTCGGGTCGAGGAGTCGCCCTTGCACGAACGCTTCTCGTTCCATCGATGCGGACACCGCTTCGTAGGCAAGCCACTCTGGCTCGCCCTGGTGGTTGGTGGCCACCGCACGATCGATCACGGTCATCGGACGGTCGGGGGCAATCGCGACGGTCGCCGTCACCCCGGACGCGTCGAGCACCGTCACGTTGTAGCTCATGTGTGAAGGGACTGCCGCCAGGGCAGCAAGCGCCGAATTCGTGTCGAAGCAGAATTCCAACACGTATCGAAGGATCAGCGGAATACCGAAGCCATCACCCACAACCCGCCGCCCACCGAACGCCAGCGAAACCGATAGTCCAGATTCGTTGATGCCGTCGAGCACGCCCCAGAGGCAGTCACTCATGGCGACGACCCGCGTGCCGTTCCACGCGCTGCGAAGAATCGTTCCTTCCGTCATCGCCGGGTGATAGTCGTAGTTGCGCACCAGGATTGGGGAGTTGCGCGTCCATGCCGCTTGCGTGCAGCCCGTCAGAAACGCGGTAGGGCAATACAAACTCAGCATGCGCGCCACGCTGTCGCCACCACCGGCCAGTTCAACCAATCGCTCCCACGTGGGCACCAGCTGCGGCAGATGCTGTCGCAGTTTGCTTCGACACTTCACGTAGCCCGGACGTGCGCCATCACCCTGCAGCATGAACCATCGCTCATAGTGCGGCCACGAACGCTCGAACAGGGCAAGCCACTGCGCTGCGGGTGAATCTTCATCGACCGCGCGGAACAGCAGCTGGTGGGAAGCCGAGGGGCCCTCACCGTCTCGGTGGGTCGCAACCACCGCTCCTGGCAATGGTTCACCACTGCCGGGCACCCAGGCTGCTTCGGACCATTCGGGGTGAGCACCGTCGTAGGGCACCCCCGGTGTCAGATACGGATCGATCAAAGGAGCTTGAAGTTGCCGACTTCAGCGACGCGCTCAACCGCGGCCGTCTGATGAGGCTGCACCGGCACGGACACATACTGAGCCCGCATCCCAGCAATCCACTGCTTGGCGCGCTCGTTGAGTTCGAAGTCCTTGGTCATCAGGCGTCCCGGGGTCACCAGGATGCCTATGTCCGCGCCTTCGTAGAGGTAGTCGCCTTCCTTGCTGATGCGCAGCCAGAACGCGCGGTTGGCACTTTGCACCGTGCGACGGTGAGTTTGGCGGCGAACGAACTCAACCGAACCATCGTCGTGTAGCTCCCAGATTCCTGACGGCGGTGCATGCGTGATTTGGGATACCGAGTCCTCGGTATGCTTCATCACGAGCTGCCCCCAACTGTCGACGTTTTCGGGGTCGGCCCAACGCTCATTGAGTTCGTGGACGTCCAGTTCGAACTCGACGTCTGAGAACTCGAGCAGGTGAAACAGGAACAACGGCGCATCCGCGTGGGCGAAGAGCGCAAGGTTCGTCATCGAACTAGCGCCAGTGATGCGCGGGTTCAACTCACCCAGGTAGACCTTGTCCTCATCCTGATCCATCAGGAAGTCGAGCTCGAAGTAGCCTCGGTAGCCGCGCTCGCGCAAAGCCTCACCAAAGCGGAAAGTCGCATCGCGCGACTCTTCCCGAACCTCTTTGGAGAACGCGTCGCTGACGACCTCGTTGCCGCACCAGCCGCCCTTGTAAGGCGTCAGTTCAGAGAAGCCCACCAGCTCGGTCATCAACGGCCCAACGATGGTTCCCTCGCGGGTCACGCAAGCTTCCAGCGCCGCACCTCGGCACCGGATCTTCCTCATGACCTTGACTTCAGGCTCCTTCTCGATCTCTGCAGCGTGATTGAGGTATTCCTCCTCTGTCGAGATGAAGAAGGTCGTATGGCCGGAGTCGCCGTAGGCCGTTTGCACAACCAAGTCCTGACCCAAGTCGTGCCTATTCGCAGCCTCGCGCAGCGACGCGTAGCTCTCGATCTTCGTCAAGGTGTTGGGCACGCACGCAACGTTGGCCTCCTCAGCGATGCGAGTGGTCACGACCTTGTTGTCCACCTGACTGCGCAGAGCGGCGTTCGGGAAGCACACGTCGAGCCCGAGTTCCTTGCACAGCTCCTCGGTGCGCTCATCGAAGAACAGGAACACCGCTTTACCAGGGCTGCCCGTCACCTTCTCCATCTTCTCAACGTGCGAGACGATGTCCTTGTGCTCGAGCAGGTAGTTGGTGATCTCCTCGATGCTGTGGAAGACTCGGTCGGTCTCTTTCGCAGGCAGCAGGATGTTCGGATGTTGGCCGTCGAAGCAATCGATGGAGTTCACAAACGTGAACCGTCGAACCCACTCGTCGATCCCAATCAGATTGAACGGCGTCGCGGACACGAAGTAGATCGGCGTGTCGTTGCGATAGAAGTACCGACGTATGTCGGAAAGGCCGCGAAGCTTGGTCATGGGAAGTGGAGGTGCGTGGGGAGCGAGGGGAGAGGGACTCGAAACAGGTGTGTTCGTGAGTGTGGCGAGCCCCGGAGCGCGTGCGCGTCGCAGTCGCTGTTCGCGGCGCCACACGCGCATCGACTCGGTGAATCGGCGAATGGTTTGCCGCATCGTTGGCACGCGCGACTAGCGAGAATCCGGCGCGGGTCGATCCTCGGCCTGCTGTGCAAGTGTCGCTTCGGTGAACACGCGGAAGCCATACGCTGGGTTGTAGCCGTGGATCTCTTTGACATCGAGTGCGCGCATGTAGGCGAGGATGTCCGGACTGATGACCTGGCCCGGAACGAGGATCGGGAATCCAGGAGGGTAAGGCGTCACGAACGACGCCGAAACGACCTCTCGACCGCTCCTCATCGCGTCGTCGAGCTGCTTATCCATGGACAAGAACTCCACTTTGTCCGGGTCGTAGGCCAAGAAGTACGCCGCCCGAAGATCACCCTCGGGGGTTGCCTGGTCTGGGTCCGCCGCGAACGCTGCATGGAAGCGACTGAAGTTTGGTAGCGGCGGCAGATCCGCCGTCAGCGACGTGACGCGAGCCGCTTGCCGACGCTCTTCGATGGAGTGGCGTTCCTCGACCCGGTCGTTGAGCTTCTTCGCCAAGTTCACGAGCACCTTCACCAGGTAGGCAACCGCACCGCGAGACGTGCCGATGTTGAGCATGAACAGCACGGTGTTGCGGGACGTCTTGTTGAGCTGGATGTCGTGGTCATCCATCAACATCTGCTTGAACGAATCCCCGTCGTAGCCGGAGTTGCCCACGTGCAAGGTGACGCGCGTCGGATCGAGCGCGAACTCGTCGTCGCGGAACGCTTCTTCCATCGCCTGGAAGCCGCGCTCCGAGTTGTAGAACTCGGCCAACCCCGAGGGTCTGAATTCCGCGGGAATCAGTTCCTGCATGGTCAGCGTGTTGAAGAAGCGTCGAAGCTTGGGATGCTCTTCGATCTGCTTCCGCAGCAACATGGCAACCTCGACGCTCTTGCGCACCAGTTCATAGCCCTCGAGCTCAACCTGGCGGCGTCCCACGTCCATCGACGCGAGGATCTGATAATTCGGCGACGTCGACGTGTACGTCATGTAGGCCTCGGTGAAGGCTTCTCTCGCCTTCCGCTCGAAGTCCTGGTCGTAGACGTGAATCATCGACCCTTGCCGCAACGACGTCAGGGTCTTGTGCGTCGACTGCGTCGCGTACACCCGGATGCGCACCTTCGCAGGGTCAGGAACTTCAGCGAGCCAGCCGTCGATGTCGTCGACGTCCGGTTCACCGCCCGCGGATGCACGAGTCTCGTAGTCCGCCTTGTAATCTTCGCTGCGGTAGCGGTTGCGAAGCACGGCCGCAGCTTCCATGGCCGTCCGGCGACGGTAGGTGGGAGTGCAGCGGGCGAACGCGAACCAGGCTTCATCCCACACAAAGATCATGTCTGGCTTGATGGCCAACACGGTCTGCATCACCCGCTCGGGGTTGTAGATGATGCCGTCGAAGGTGCAATTGGTGAGGAGCACCATGCGTACGCGATGCAATTTGCCGACCCGCTTGAGGTCCAGCAGATGCGACACGATGGTACGCAACGAAACCGCGCCATACATCGTGTAGTCGTTGAGCGGATACGGGTCCATGTAGACCGGTTGCGCACCGGCCAACATGATTGCGTAGTGGTGTGACTTGTGGCAGTCGTGCGACACCATCACGATGTCGCCGGGCTGCATCATCGCCTGCATGACGATCTTGTTCGCGGACGACGTGCCGTTCGTCACGAAGAACGATCGGCGGGCGCCGAATGCCCGCGCCGCCAGTTCTTGCGCACGCTTCAGCGGTCCGTGCGGTTGGAGCAACGAATCGAGCCCACCGCTGGTGGCAGACGTCTCGGCCAAGAAGATGTTCTGGCCGTAGAAGCGGCCCATGTCCTGGATCCAGTTGGATCGCGTAATGGACTTCCCGCGCGAGATGGGCAGGGCGTGAAACACTCCCGTGGACTTCTGGCTGTATTTCTTGAGTGCCGTGAAGAATGGCGTCTCAAAGCGCTCGCTGATGCCTTTGAGGATGCTCAGGTGCAGCTCGAGGTAGTCCTCTTGCGTGTAGAACACGCGCCGAAAGTCGGCGTCGGTGATGCCGGCGATCTCTTCGACTGGATCGTCTGTATTCAAGAAAAGGTCGAGTTCGGGCCGCAAATTCTTCAGCAGGCGACCGAGCACGCAGCTACGGAGTTCTTCGTCAGCAGTCTCCAGCGCTTCCAAGTCCACCGTAGCCAAGTAGTCACGGAGTTCAGGAATCGACGTGCGGCTGGCCTGCGGGAATGAGTAACGCAGCACACAGGTTTCGATGTTGTGGTTGAACTGCACCGCGATGAGCGCGTCCTCTGCACTCGGCACGATCACAACGTCGTAGATGAACTGATCTTCGTCCCGCTGCATTGCGAGCAGCCGCGCGCGCGCTTCGCTGACCTCATCAGGCGGTAAGTCATCGACCAGCAAAACCTCAAAGTACGGCCGTCCGTCCGGCTGCGGCTTCGGGATCTCTGAAACGTGCTCCGCGTCTTCGTCGAGGTTGGCCTCGACACTGCGGCGCTGATCCATGTGCTTCTGGGACCGGTAAGCATCGCTCACCAGCAAGCGTGCAACGTTCGCAGTGCGTCGCGCCAAGCCATGGATCGCACCACGCTTCATGTTGCGCTTCAGTTCGCGACAAACCAACGTGCCGGGGAACGCCCAGTAGCGCTCGATGCGCTCGAGCAGCACGAGTCGCTCCGTAATGTCCTCGGCGACCGCAGCGCTCTTCACATCTTCGGTGCCCAATCGCTCGTACCGCGCAGTGGCGTGCTTGAGCTCACTCCACAAGTCGCGGCGATACTGCGATGCGTCGTAGTGGGTGCGAAAACGGGCGCTGCCCTCGCGGTGGACAACTTCGGTCATTGGGGAGCCTTTGGCGGAGCTGTCACAGATCCAGGTGCTTGCCCGGCGGGGGCTGGGGCGTTCGGTGCTTGGTGCGGAGCTGGCTCAGGCACATTACCGAGCGAAGCGGGCGGCAGACCGGCAGGAAAGCCTGTTGCTGGTGCATCCGCGCCTTCAGTCCGGCCGGAGGGCAGGCCGGCAAGCGAACCTTTGACTGGTTTGACCAAGGCACCAAGTCCATCCAAGAACTCCGAGCGCTGATGCGCACGGTCGTAGACCGAGAACTCGACCTTGCGATCACGGAAGCTCTTGAGCGGCTGTCCGAGGTTACGCAAGCCGACCGCGCGGCTTCGTCGCACACGATCCAGGTCAATTTCGAATGGCATGATCTCTTCGGCGCGACCCGCCTGGTAGAGAATGTCACCGTGTGGTCCACAGATGATGGACTGGCCGTTGCCGCCGGCGCCGAGACCGTTCACATCGAACATGAAGAGCTGATTCTGGGCCGCGGTCGCACGCACCATAGCGAGCTCCACTTCGCGCTCGATCGTGGTTGTCAGCGAGGGATGTAGCAACACTTCGACGCCCAACGACGCAAGCGTTCGCGATGTCTCGGGGAACCACATGTCGTAGCAAATCGATACACCGAACTTGCCGACGTCCGGCACGTCGAACGTGAAGAACTCGTTGCCCGACTCGACGCCTTGTTCGTATGGCAAGAACGGGAACATCTTGCGGTAGCGCCCAATGACCTCACCCTGCGGGTTGATAACCGGCAGCGTGTTGTAGATCAGGTCGCCCTCCTTCTCGAAGAGCGAGCCAGGCAGGAGCCAAAGACCGTACTTCTTCGCCATCTCTTGGAGCCGCGCTTCGGCGGGGCCGGGCAGCGGCTCGGCGTATTTCGTCAGCGGACCAAACGGCGCAAGCTCGCTGAACACGACCATCTGCACCCACGGATACACCTCAGCAAGGAGGTGCAGCTGCGCGGCCATGGCGTCGAGGTTGCTGTGCAGCGCGTTGACGTGCATTTGCACGGCAGCGATGGAAAAGGGCTTCATGCGGGTTGTCCTGAGGTCTGTGCCGCCGCGGCTTCGAGCACGGCGGTTTCGAGAATGTCCAACCCGCGTTCCAGGTCCGCGTCGGAAATGGTGAGCGGCGAAAGGATGCGAATGATGCTGCCCGTGGGGCCGGCTGGGATCGCCAAGAGGCCACGTTCAAGACACAGCGCCAATGCTTGCTTCACGAGTGCTGATGCAGGCTTGTGAGGATCGCCATCGTGTGCGAACTCGATGGCCATCATGGCGCCAAGGCCACGCACGTCGGCGACCAAATCGCAGCGCTTAGCCAACGACTCGAACCGCTTGCGGACGACATCGCCAATCACACGACCACGGGCGTTGAGATCGAGTTCTTCCATGACTTCGATCGTCGCGAGTGCCGCAGCACATGCGACCGGGTTGCCGCCGTAAGTACCGCCGATCGTGCCCGGCAAGGCGGTGTCCATCACAGACTTGTTGCCCATCACGCAGCCGATGGGGAGTCCGCCGCCCATGGACTTGGCCCACGTGGAGAGATCTGGGGTGATTCCCATCTGCTCGTATGCGGACCACGCGCCGGTGCGCCCGAAGCCAGACTGCACCTCATCGCAGATCATCATGATGCCGTGCTTGTCGCACAGTTTGCGCAAGCCCTGGAGGTAGGCCTTGGGTGCGTGGACGAAACCTCCTTCACCCTGAACGACCTCCAAGATGATCGCTGCGACATGCGACGCGGGGACTGTGGCGACGAAGGCGTCTTCCATGCGTTGCAGCTCGCGGGCCACGAACGCCTCTTCGCTGAGTCCGTCCCCGAAGCGGAAGCGGTTCGGGTACGGCAGGCGGTAGACCTCCGGTGCGAACGGTGAGCAGTTCACCTTGTAACTCACCTTCGAGGTGAGCGTCATGCACATGAGCGTGCGGCCGTGAAAGGCTTCGCTGAAGCAGATCACCGCGGGGCGCCCGGTGGCTTGACGGGCGATCTTGATCGCGTTTTCCACCGCTTCCGCGCCGGAGTTCACCAGCATGGTTTGCGTCTCGTCGGACGCACCGTGGGGCAGAATCTGTGCGAGCTTCTCGCAAAGTGCGACGTAGGGCTCGTAAGTCGCCACGTGGATGCACGCGTGCAGAAGTTTGCTCGCTTGCTCCTGGATGGCGGCGACGACCTTGGGCTGGCAGTGACCGACGTTCATCACGCCAATGCCGCCCGCGAAGTCGAGGAACTCCCGCCCGTCGCCATCAACAATGGTGGCACCGTGGGCGGTCTTCGCTGTCGCGCTCCCGGCAAACTGGCCGACACCGCGGGGAACATAGCGGTGGCGTTTCTCGAGAAGTTGCTTTGCGTTCATGGGGTGCGGGTCGTGACCCGGCTCTGGTTCTGAGGGTTTGAGCGCGCACGGTACGGCTCCGGCACCGCGTATGCACGGGTCATTGCAGCTCCCTGGCTTCCCGTCTGGTGGAGCGGAAGGCGTGGTCGGCAGCAATTTGATCGTCGCTCCGTGGCAGGCTTCTGGCCAAAATACCCCGCGTGACCGATCGCGCTTCGACATTGTCTTCGCGGACTCCCGCCAAAAGTTCGGCCCTCAACGTCGGCATCGTCGGAGCCGGCCGCAGCCGCAACGGACTCGGCCCATTCATCGCCGGCTTCCTCGAAGAAGCCGGCTGCAGGATACGAGCCGTGGCTGGCCGGTCGGAAGCGCGGGCGGAAGTCGCGGCGGCAGCCATGACCGAACAGCTAGGGCACCGGGTGGAGGCCCGGGGCGACCTGGCGGCCTTGGCTCGTGAGGTCGACGCGCTGGTCATCGCCTCCCCGGAAGAAGCCCACGAGGAAGCTCTGCAGCATGCCGTGGCGGCTGGCATCCCCACGCTATGCGAGAAGCCTCTGATGGCCTGGGATCCGGGTGCCGTGCAACGAGCAGATGCTCTCGTTCAGGCCTTCGTCGACGCTGAAACACCACTCGTCGAGAACGTGCAGTGGCCACTCGTGCTCGATGACATGGCCGAGGCGTGGCCTCAGCTTGGGAGCACGCCACCCCAGCGGTTCGGTCTGGG
>CBESZZ010000022.1:0-15770 GCA_965534055.1 uncultured bacterium
AACCACGGATACACGGCGAAAGAACGTGGCAGCGATGAGCCAGCAGGTGGAACGCGGTTCGAGTTGATGGGGCAGTTTGGGCCGCATCACTTGTCCTGCACTTTGGAGGAAGTCGTTGCGACCGAAGCGGAGCACGGCGCGGAAGAAAGCGCGCCGGATCGCGGGAAAGATGGGCGCTAGGAGGCGCCGCCGGCCCTTCGGCTCGTTGGCAGAAGAGCTGGCTCCTCAGTCTGTCCTTCGCAAGCTGTGTGGTCGCACCGTCTTGCGAGCAAGCTTCACGACTCGACGCCCCTTGGAAGACACGGTTGGCGAACCCCGCTAGCTCGTGGCCAGTTTTCTCGGAACGTCCTTTGGATGTTCTCGTGTCGAGCGGCCTGTGCTTTGGCCGTGGGCCGAGACTTGACCATGACAGTCGTGCTCATCACGGCGTCCATCGTTCCCACTGTGGATCGCGCGGTGGGGGGCTCGCGAGGAGCGCTTCAGGCCTAAAAAGGACTCTGTCATCCGCGCGTGACCTTCCCATGGACACCTGGGTCACGCAATCTGTGCAGCTGTCAGAACATCAGCAAGAAGAGAGACAACATGAACAACCCCCGCATCACCGGTCGCCTCACGCAGGTCATGGCACTTTCGCTACTTCTCGCAACGGCTTGCGCTGGCCCCGAGACGCGTAAGAGCAAGCGAGCAGAAAGTCGAGGACTAGGTGGCGTCGCTGCCAGTCAGAAGCATGTCACCGTCAGCTTGGTCAATACTACCTGCCCAATCATGGACGAGGCGGTGGATCCAAGCGGCGAGGTTGCGACGTTCGACGGCAAGTCTGTCGGGTTCTGCTGCGACGGCTGCAAGCCCGAATGGGACTCTTGGACGGATCTCAAGAAGGCCGAGTTCGTCGCCAAGGCCGAAGCGAAGTAGACCGAGTCGTCAACTGAGGTCGACGCGCCCGTCTGCTACCACTTGCTAGCAGCAATGTGCGCTTCGACCCACCGGTTCCAGGCCGTGTCTTCCTTCGGCGCAATCGCCGCAGCGTTTGGGCCGTAGATGAAGAAGTTGAACGAGATCACCGTCTTCTTGCCCATCGACTGCGCCACGATCGACGCGATACCCGGCCCAGGCGTGTCCGTTCGAACGATCAAGCCGTCCGGGTGACTCCCGAAACCCGTTTCTTCTACGGTTCCCGCAATCGTCGGAGCGCGGCTGCCGGCGGTGCTGCAGCGAGCACCCTGCACCGGGTTTCGCAGATCGAGCGCCGCAGCGAACTGCGCCCACGCCTTCGGCGCTGAACCGGGGGCGAATCCGACCGCGCGAATCATCTCGCTGGGCTGGCTCTCGAAGTGTCGAAGGTAGATCTGTAGCACGCGGAAGAACCACGGCCACCCGGCGGCCGTCGACTCGAGTGCCTTGTCCCACGTGCCGTCATCAGCCGTCAGGCTGTGCACCACGCGCACCGTGCAGGTATTCGCATCGCCAGGCTCGACGACCCACTCTGTGATTAGCGGCGGACTGTCCGGCGCGATCGGCTCGCCGATCGCGCGGAATCGTTGCGGCGGGCTCCACTCCGTGACCTCGGCGATCGCGTCCATGCCGGGGCCGAAGTTGCAGACAATCTGTCCTCCCACGCGTTCTTCGACGGTGGAGGGCACGAACCATGCAGAGATGCCGCCGCTCGTCGCGATGGCCGTCCACACGGCTTGGGCGGATCCAGCCACTTGGACTTCCGATTCAATCAGGCGGCGTCCATCGCCGGTCAGCTGCACGCTCATTTCGATTCTCCGGTGGTCTGTGCTTCGCTGCTCTGCAGGATCGGTGGGGGCCACTGCATTCCGGTCCACACGGCGGTGCGACCCATCATGCGGTCGGTCGGCGGTTTTCCGGGGCTCGAGTACGCAGAGAGGATGCTCTGCGCCTTCGTTGTGAGTTCGGTGTTCCCGGCAGCTTCGGCGAAGTGCCGGGCAATTTCGATGGCGGGCAGACCCCAGCGCGAGAGCCCTTCGGACCACTGCACATCGGTGGGGCCTTCCGCCACCAGCTGCTCGCGGGTCAGGGCGACCCCGCCATGGATCCAGCGGATGGCGTAGCCACCGACGACCCTCTTGGGCGTCACGATCCAGCCGTGGTTCAGCAGGTTGAGAGAGAGTTCGCGAACCAGGGTGTGCGCGCTTTCGTTGCCGGTGACGCAGTAGGCCGCGGCGAACCCGGTGACAGCGATGCCTTCCTGCCACGGAATCCAGTACTCGCACTCTCCCTTGAGGATGCGGTTGTCCGGGCTGGCCACTTGGAATGGCCGCACGTTGGCTTCCGGAAGTTCGCGTCCGAGCCAACCGGGAAGGTGAATCTTGTCGAGGCGCTCGCGCATGCGAGAGCGCAGCGCTTCATCGCCGGTGCACAGCCACAGCCAACTCGCGGCTTGCAGCGTGCGTCCCGCACCCCGGGGAGCGCCGGTGCCGGACGTGGAGAACCTCGGATCGACCGTTTGTGCGGCCAGATACAGACGCGCTTCGTTCTGCAGTTCAAGCAGTGCGCCGTGATGTCCTGTCAGGGTGTAGAACGCGGCGGGGTGGTTCGTGCTCCAGTGCTGCCGGTCTTTGCCTGACCACCCGTGGCTGTCGAACTTCGCCGGCTTTTCGCCCTTGCCCAGGCGATCCTTCGAGACGTTCGGGTGCCAGTGCGTGCGCCCGCTCCAAACAACCCAATCCGGGTGGCTCGCTGAGGCGACGGGTGAAGCGTCGGGTTCGAAGAAGTGCACCGGGCGGTTTGCTTCTTGTAGCACCGACAATTCGACTTCGTGAAGCAGCGACGGCACGCCGGAGCGCACGACCGGAGCCAGCGCATCGAGACCGAAATCGGTTTGGTCGCCGGTTTGGCCTGCGTACTTCGCGAGCCCAAACGGACCGACGCGGAACGGGTCAGCCACGTCTTTGCGCTTGGATGCCGCCGCGAACTCCTGCTGCTTGCTCGCGAGCGTGCTCACTCCGCCAGAACCCTTCAGCCAGACTGGCAGCGGCGACGCGATGCCGAATGGGCCGAACGCAGCGGTTTGCACCCAGGCCGAAGACACGCCGTAGATCGGGCTGGCGATGGCGGCACGCAGTGTCGATTGGTCCGCGTCATCGAGTGGCTCTAAGGGGACGTGCACGCCGCTGCGGCGGATCCCTTGTCCATCTCCAAGGTGGGTGTCTCGCAGCAGCACGACGCGGTTGCCGGTCTCCAGCATCTCCTCCGTCGTGCCCAGCAAGTTGCCGTGGCGGAACATCGCTCGCTGTCCCGTAACCCGCAGCGCAACCTGGGTCAGGTTCTCCTGCATGGTCACGGTCTGCGAGTCGCTGAAGAAGACCGACGCGTGTACTTCGCCGTGGCGTTGGCCACGCCAGTGAACCAAGACGAGTTCAACGACGAGCCCCGTGCCGTTGATGCGACCGCGGTAGAGCGCCACGTGCCGCGCTTCGTTCTGTTCGAGCCACTCGACGAATTCAGGCGTCGACTCACGCACGGTCTCGTCGCCCGCTAGCTGCGCCTCGAAGACGAAAGGCTCAGCCGTCGGTGGCGCGATCGAGCCCCAGGAATCCGGCATCGTGGGGCCGGCTCCGGCGATCAGCGGCATCGATTGCATCGCGCCACCTGTCAGCGCCGTGCGGAACATGCACAACGCGGTGCGCACTGATCCATCGTCCCAAGCAGCGCCGAACGGTTGCCAGGTCGTGGGCGTGCCGTCGACATGCCATTGTGGGGTGGTACCAGCCGGAACCGCGCCGCGGGCGAACGGTACCGAGACCGCACACCACTCGACGCGGTCGTCGCGGGTGAGGTTCTGCTCGGTGAGCTTGTGTGCTCCGCCGCTCTGATCTTCGGCGCCCATGCGTCCTGTGCCGCGGGGAGCGGAAGGAAGGAGGTCCGGTGCTGCCGCGCGGGCTGCCGCACCTGGAATGTCGGGCGTTGCGTTTCCCGTGGGCCTGCTGTTCGTGGGCTCGGAATTCGTGCTGGCTGCCTGCCCTTTGGACTTTGGCACGAGGAGCTTGGCCCGCCGCTGCTTCAGCGCGGCGAGTTCTCGCTGACGCTCATCCGCAATGTCGTCGAACAGTTGGTTGATGCGTTCTTCTCGCGGGTCGTCCACGTTCAAGGTGGGAGACTCGGGAATCTCAAGTCGTGCGGGCGGACCCGGATCGGGAGCCGGCTTGCTGGGAGGCGCGCTGCACGCGCCAAATCCCAAGAGAAGTGTCAGCGCACCGGCGACGGCGGGCATCGCGTGTGCCCGCTGCCTGGCGTGCGTTCGGAGATGTGTCTGCTTGGATTCGTTCGATCTGGGGCGGCCGCTGTCCTGCATGGGCAGGACCATACCGCGAGTCGCACGGGATGGGTGCAAGGACCAGGCCGCGTCCGGTCGCCAGTCGCCGGCTCCGAAAACGAGCAATTTTGGCGGCGGCGATGTTGCGCAGGATGAACCTTGAGGTTCGCTGTCGTTGCGTATGCTCCTGCCGATCGGCTCGCAAACCGCCGCCATCCATGACCGACCCAATCCTCCACGACCTCAACCCTGCGCAGCACGCGGCAGTCGCACACGGCACGGGGCCGCTCATGGTGCTCGCGGGCGCTGGTTCTGGCAAAACCCGGGTCGTAACCCGCCGGATCGCGCGGCTGATTCGCGATGGGGAAGCGCAGCCCTGGGAGATTCTGGCGCTGACGTTCACCAACAAGGCCGCCGGTGAGATGGCGCGCCGGGTGCAGGAATTGGGCGGGGACTTCGTCCGGGTGTCGACGTTCCACTCCGCGTGCGCACGGTTCATGCGCCAGGATGGCGAGCGCCTCGGCTATCCCCGCGACTTCTCGATCTACGACACCTACGACCGCGACAGCCTCATCAAGATGCTGATGCAGGAGCGCAACCTCAGCATCACCACCGTGCGCCCCAACCACGTGGGGCGGTTGATTTCGAAGCTCAAGAACCTACAGATCCGCCCGGACGAGGGCATCCCGGGCAGCAGCGAAGTGAACCTCGTGGCTGCCGAGATCTACCCCGCCTACGAAGCGCGCATGCGCAAGTTGGGCGCGCTGGACTTCGACGACCTGATGCTGCGGTTCTTGGATCTTCTGCGCGAAGAACCGGACTTGGCCGAGACCTACCGCGAGAGGTTCCCGTGGCTCTTGGTAGACGAGTTTCAAGACACAAACCGCGTTCAATACGACCTATTGCAATCGCTCAGCAAGACGGACGGGAACCTCTGCGTCGTCGGCGATCCGGACCAGTCGATCTACGGGTTCCGCGGTGCGGACATCCGCAACATCCTCGACTTCGAGCAGGACTACCCGGCCACCAAGGTCGTCCGCCTCGAACAGAACTACCGGTCGACGAAGACGATTCTGGAGGCCGCGGAAACGGTCATCGCCAACAACACCCAGCGCAAAGAGAAGCACCTGTTCTCCGAAGGCGACCAAGGGGATCCGATCCTTCTGCACCGCGCTGAAGGTCCGGGACGCGAAGCCGAAGAGATTGTGCAGCAGATCGCGGGCAAGCAGAAAGAAGGTCTGCCGCTGGATCAGGTCTCAATCTTCTACCGCGCGCACTACCTCAGCCGGTTCTTGGAAGAAGCGCTGAAGGAACGCGGGATTCCGTACGAGATCGTCGGTGGACTGTCGTTCTTCGAGCGCCGGGAGATCAAAGACCTGATCGCGTACCTGCGCGTGCTCGTGAATCCGCTCGACGATGTCAGCATGCAGCGCGTGATCAACGTGCCGCCCCGCGGCATCGGCAAGACGTCTTTGGGCAAGCTCACGGCGAAGGCAGCTGCTGAGCAGGTTTCACTGTTCGAGTTGATTCTAGATTCCGACATGCACGATGTGGTGGCCGGCAAAGCCCGCAAGGGCATCGCAGAGCTGCATCGGATGTACACCGAAGCCAAGGTGCAGTTCCGCCGCGGCGCGCGCTACGCGTTGGAAACGGTGCTCGAGGGCACGAACTATTTGGGTTGGGCTTGCCAGCTCGGTGACCCCGAAGACGTGAGCCGGAAAGAGAACATCGAAGAACTGGTTAGCAACGTCGTGCACTTCGACGAGACTGTGGGGGAGGGCCTTTCGGGGTATCTCCAGCACGTGAGTTTGCTTACTTCGCAGGATCTCGCCAACGAAGGGCCGCGCGTCACCATGATGACGGTGCACGCTGCGAAGGGTTTGGAGTTCGATCACGTGTTCGTCGCGGGCCTCGAAGAGGGCGTGTTCCCCAGCAGCCGTGCGCAATTCGACAACGATGCGGTCGAAGAAGAACGGCGGTTGATGTACGTCGCCGTCACGCGCGCACGAAAAACGCTCTGGCTGTCTTCCAGTCGTGAGCGAATGGTGAACGGATCGATGATGGACAACGCGGTGTCGCGGTTCGTCGGAGAGATCCCGAAGACCTGCATCGAGCGTTTCGACGCGTGGAACAAGTGGGAGAACTGGGACGCCGAAGAAGGCGTCGAAGAGACTCCCGACGCGGATTGGGAGGGCGCCGTGGATGTCTCCGAGCCCGTGGAGCTGCAGGTCGGCATGCGCGTCGCGCATCCGCTCTACGGCGCGGGTCAAGTGCGCGTGGTCAGCGGTCGAGGCATCTCGATGAAGGCCACCGTGCGGTTTGATGATGGCGCGGAAAAGAATCTGCTCCTTGAATACGCTGGCCTGCGTCTGCTCGGCATGTCTGCGGAAGACTCTTGGTAGCCGCGGCCGACGACAACGCATGGATGGTCACCTTCCGTGCCGCAGTCCGTGCGGGGTTGGAAGCGAAGGGACCTGCAGCGATTGCAGCGATGCGCGAGGAACTCGCGCGCCTCGAGGCGGACGGTGCGGAATCGAATGCGGCGGCCGCGCCGATCGCTTCAACGACTCAGGACGCGACGGTCGCCGCGGGGCCCACCATCGTGAAGGGGGAGTTCTTTGGCGAGTCACCAGCGATGCTTCGGGTGAAGGAACGAATCACGAAGTACGCGCGCTCCGATGCGCCGGTGTTGATCGTCGGTGAGAGCGGCACGGGGAAGGACCTCGCCGCACGTGCGATTCACGCCGAGTCTCCCCGCGCGCGACGATCGATGATCGCCGAGAACTGCGCGGCGATTCCGGAGACGCTGTTGGAGTCGACGCTGTTCGGTCATGTGCGCGGTGCGTTCACCGGCGCGGTGAAAGATCATCCGGGCCACTTCGTGAGCGCCGACAAGGGCACCCTGTTCCTCGACGAGATCGGTGACATGTCGCTCTCGATGCAAGTCAAGTTGCTGCGAGCACTTCAGGAAGGCGAGGTTCGTCCCGTGGGTGGCTCGAAGGTGCGCAAGGTAGACGTCCGCGTCCTGGGGGCGACCAATCGCGATCTGCAGGCCATGATCGCGAAAAAGACGTTCCGCGAGGACCTCTACTACAGGCTCGACGTTTTGCGGTTGGAGCTTCCGGCGCTGCGGGACCGCGAGGATGACGTGGTGGCGTTGGCGACCCGATTCTTGAACGCTGCGGCGGCCCGCGGAGGCCGGACTCTGGGGCTATCAGCGAGCGCTGCGGTGCGCATCGCGGCCGCCGGATGGCCCGGGAATGTGCGTCAACTTCAGAACGAGATGCAGCGCCTCGCGGCGCTGACGGAGGGTGACACGGTCGATGCTGCCGATCTCTCACGTGAGATTGGTTGAGCGTCGAAACATCGGCTCGCGGTGCCGCTAGAGCCGGCCGCGGGTTGCCGGCAGCGGGCCTCGGGCTACTCTGGCGAGCCACTAATTCATGTGGACCCTACAAATCCTGGATGGCGCGGAATCGTGGCTACATCCTTTGGACGGAACGCCGGCAACCATCGGCTCCGACCAGGCGTGCACACTGCGCATGGACGCGCAGGGGCTGCGTCCGGTGCACGCGAAGATCGAAACGCTTCGATCAGGCGATCTGTCGCTTCGGGCAATGGACGGTGCGGAGGTGTTCTGCAACGGCGCGTCGGTGGTTCGCACCTCGCTCTCGCTTGGCGATCAGCTGCAGCTCGGTGGGGTTCGCTTTGTGGTGGGGCAGCGTGTCGAGCGGGAGGCCAACGAGACGGACGTCTTGTCACGCACCGTGCGGTCACGCGGGATCCGCGCATCGAACGATCCGAACCGGTGAACCCTGACTTGGATTGCCGTGGGTTCACTGGCGTTGGTGCTTGGGTTCGCGTGGCTCTACTGGCTGCAGTCGACCGACGATCAGCTGCCTGTGGACTACGCGAAGGCCGAAGTCGCGCGCCGGGACGGTCAGTTTGCTCTCGCCCATGAGTTGATCGACGGACTCGGGACGGACTGGGCCAACGAGCGAGTCACCCGCAAGCAAAAGCTGAGCATCCTCGAACAACGCTTGGCCGCGACCGAAGCTGCCGTCGAAGCCAAGCGTGCTGAAGTCGTCGCGACCTTCCCGACCTACGCCGGCGCGTTGGCCTCGCTGCGCAACGAAGAAGTCGAGGGGTCCAACCAACAGGATCGCGACGTTGCGGCGATCGTGCGGTCTAGCCTGCGTGAAACCTTCATCGAACTGCAGCCGGCGCGTGATGCGGCGACGTTCCTGAGCGCGGACCATGACCCATCATCGGCACGGTCTACCCTCGGGCAAGATGGTGGTACGCTGCCGCTGGTAGATCCCGTCGTTGTTCACCAAGACACACTGAACGCTGCTGGAGTGGGCGGCGAGTCGATGCATCGGTCTGCGCCAGTGCAGAGCGCAGAGCTTGCGGCATCGACCGCTGCGGAGCGGGGAGCGTGGCGCGAAGCACTCGAACATCAGCATACAGCGCTGTTGCAGTCCGAGAACCATGAACGCGCGGCGGTTTTCGCAGAGCTTGGTGTGCTCAAACGTCGAATCCGCGAAGCGTCTTCGACGCTCGTGGTGGAGTCGAACCGTCTGGTTGAGCAGGGCAGAGCCGACGTGGCGCTTTCGACTCTGCGCGACGCCGCGCCGCGGTTTCCGTCGGTTGGCGATCTCGCCAAAGTTGCTGGAGCCCTTCGTGATCTTGAGTCGCGAGTGGCCAACCAGGCGATGAGCCCTTCGCCCGAAGTGGGTGCTTCCACCGAGATCGTCGCTACAGCCGAGTCCGGTGGCGCGTTGAGAGCGCCGGCGACGGAAGTGCCTGAAACCGTCGTTCACGACCCGCTAGATCGCACTGCGATCATTCGCATTCGCACCCGCTTGAGGAAGAATTTGCTCTCCGTGTTGAAGCGAGGGCCTGAGGAACGCAGTCGGTTCTTGAGCGAGATCCTCGGCGAGGGCGAGCAGGTGGCCACGCTGTTGCAAGAGCAGCTGGCGTGGGCGTACCAGCGGGAACTCGTGCGGGTTGAGCGGGCGTCGACGACGCGTGAGTTGAACGAACTGTTCGCGACTCGGGATCAGCTTGAAGCCGCTCGCGACCACGCGTTGAAGCTGATCTTCGATCAGGGGCGCTACTTCATGCCGTACAAGGCGCCGGCGGTTAGCGCGGCGCGCGCCGCGGAATACCAGCCGGTGCAACGTGAAGTCAACGCGCGGGTCGAGGGGGTGCAAGTGATATGGGACGATCCAAAGCGCGTCTCGATTCCTCGAGACCTTCGTTCTCGGATGGACGCACTCGAATGGCTGACGACCACGCTCGAAGAGTTTGGCGGCGAAGTTCTGGTCGGGCGCGTGCTGATGGATCGGATCTCGCTGCTCCCGGTAGGAGCCTCTGTAGTCAGCATTCGCGACGTGGCGCAAACCACTCAGGAAGCCCGGCGCCTCAAGCTCTACGTTCAGCTGCGGGCACTGAATGCCGCGCGTGCGAAGGAACTACCGCGCGACTTGCGAGACCTTGCGGTGGTCACCAACGACTACCGCATGATGATGGGGCGGCGCCCCTTGGTCATCGATTCGAGGCTCCTTGCCGCTGCGAGTCTGCACGCGAAGGACATGGCAAAGCGGGGCTTCTTTAGTCACTACACGCCTGAGCCCAACGCCACCTCACCCTTGGATCGGATGGGTTCCCAGGGTTACGACCAGCCCACCGGTGAAAACATCGCGAAGGGCCGTGCGCCTGTCGGCTGCCACGCGCTGTGGCTCCAGTCGTCCGGACACCACCGCAACATTCTCATTCCCTCCCACACCGAGTTCGGTTTCGGTGAATCCGGGCGCTACGTCGTCCAAGTGTTCGGCCGCGGCGGCGACCACCTAGACGATCCGCGCCTCGGCAACCGCTGAACGGCGCTGCTCGTTCGCTACGCCGCGCCGAAGTAGGCTGAGGTTGCGACGAATCTCAGTGGTGGTGGTGTCGTTGAGTCGATGCAACGCGACCGCGGATGAGGCGAGAATCGCCGGGGAGACGCGGCGACGAATTTAGGTCGTGCCGAGGCAAATCGAGAACTTGCTGCCAACTCCCACTTCGGACGTGACGTCGATCGATCCGCCATACTCGGTCATGATCGCCCGGGCCAACGCGAGACTGAGCCCCTGTCCGCTCGTGTGATGCAAGACATCGGAATCGACGAATGGCTCGAATAAGTCTTTGCGTGCGGCTGGGTCGATGCCTGGGCCGTTGTCGGAGATCGTGACGTGAACCTCGTCGTCGACGCACTCGGCCCCAACGTCGACAGTTCCGCCTTCTGTTGCGAAGCGCAACGCGTTGTCCATGACTGCGTCGAGGACAAGAGTGAGTCGATCCTTGTCTGCGTTCACGCTGGGGGTTCCGGTGACGTCGAGCGAAACTTTGACGCGTCGTTCAGCGTGTCGAAGACTGATGGCATCGAGACGCTCCTGCAGAAGCTCGTCGACCGCGACTGGGTTGCGGTCGAGTTTGCACGTTCCGGCTCGAATTGACGTCAGCAGGAACACCCTGCGCAGGAGCTCATGCAGCCGTGGTGCGCCGTGGAACGGAAAGACGTCCGCAAGGAAGGACGTCTGCTCGGACACTTCACCGCACTGCATGGATGTCGCTCTCAACGATGAGGAATCGCCAGAAGCCCCCTTCTGCATCCGTTGCCTCTTCCATTTCAATCTCCACTGACTGATCGAAACGCTTCGCCAGACCACGGAGTAGGCCGACAACAAAGTGTTCGAGACCCCCACGGTGCGACCGGTACTCGAGTTCGAGGCGACCATCTTCGAGTCGGTTCGTGGTGAATGAAGGGGGAGTCAATTCTGGGTGCGTCAGCTTGATTCGAGAGTGCAGGTTCGGGAGGTACCTCAAGAACTCTTCGACGCTCGATCCGGCAGCTTCGATCAGGGCGCCGTAGCCTTCTCGCGCGGTGTACAAGATCCAGTACTCGCCGAACGCTTCGAGGACGGTCTCTACCGGCAACTCGAGGACCTCCGCTGCTGCGATGACGAGTGGGACTGTTAGCTCGTCCGGATATGGCGAGTCGCTCGCGAAGAAGTCGACTTCGTCAGCGAGTCCTGCTTTCTCGCGAATTGTTGTCCACGCGTCGGGGCCGTGACCCTTGACCACCATGTCACGGACTCCCTTGTTGACGAGTCCGTACATTGTTTAATCACTCGGGCTGCTGTTATTGGAATTTGTAATCACAGATCGGGTGTTTGCTGGCGCTTGCTGGACTGTAGCGCTTGCTGGACTGTGCCGCTGAGACCTTGATGGCATGGGCGCGAACGGCGCCCATGCTGGTGGGGACACTGCCAATAACGTTGCGAGGGCTGTAATCAGCACTTGATACGAGTCGAGCCGGGTTCCCGGCTCCGCTTCATTGCTTTGAACCTCGTGCGGATTCAGGTCTGCGAGATGCTGGACTCGACTTGTTCATCGCCGGTGGAGCGCGCGGGGCGAGGAGTTGCGGCAGATGTGTGAGATCGCCCTCGATGGTCGAGGCTAGATCGGGCTTCCGAATCGGGGTGCCGAGTTCGGCCCAGCGTCAGTTCGAGTTCTTCCGATACCCACGCGCCCGCGTCACAACATGCTGCCATTGCCATGCAGTGGGCGCACCCAACCCAAGCCGAAGCCGTGAGTGCAGATACGCACGCACAAACGCGGGTGCCACAACCGCTCTACCCGGCGCACCAGCATCCTCGTACCCAGCCAACAACCGACCGAGATCCGCTGCCTGCCCGCGACCATCCATCGGCGCTTTCCGTCGCACGCCGTCGAGGTCAACCATCAACACCCGCCCCGAATCCGGGTCGAGGATGAGGTTCTCCAGCTTCAGATCGCGGTTGCGCAACCCCAGCGCATGCAGGCGACCCAGCGAAGCGCCGAGGTCCATCGCCGCTTCGCGCACCTGCTCTGGTGTGAGCTTGGGCAACACGACGCTCAAATCTTCGGCGGGAACCCTTTCAGTGACGACGACGCCTTCGGTGACGCCCAGGTGCAGCACGACTGGCCGCGCCGTCGGCACACGGGCGAATAGCAGCCAGTAGAGGTTTCGCCACAGGTGGCGGGAGTCAGACCGCGACCGGGTCTTGCAGACGACGTCGTCGAAGACCCAGACGCCACCTCTGCGTCCGCTCTTCACCGCTTCGGCGTCGGGTAGCGCCGCAAGTGCGACCTCGATGGCGTCTCTGTCGGTCGAACCCGGATCCGCGATATGCCAATACCGTTTCGGCGAACGGCTCTTCCGATGGCGGACTCCCGGGGCCGTGACGACGGCGGTCTCGCGGCATGGCCGCATCGCGCGGCGCCCGAAGGATTCGAGCGCGCGGCCCCGCAGTCGCTTCCCATGCTGCACGGCTCGGGCGGAGAGCTTCTCCTCTTCAAAATCGTGCAGCCGGTACGCAGCGCGCAGGGGTGCAGCCTGCGCGTCAGCGAGATTGCCGTCGAGATGCTGGCAGAAGAAGGCCAGTGCACGTGCCCGTTGCTCGCCGTCCAGCGGCTGCGCAAGGGTCGCGCCGGCCAGATCGACGAGCCAAGCCCGGCCCTCCGGGTCGATCAGAAGGTTGCCCGGGTGTAGGTCCTGGGCGTGAAGGCCAGCGTCGTGAGCGAGCCGAAGCAACGCTCCACCCGCCCGTGCGATGGGTTCGGGCATGCACGCGCCATCCAAATATCCTGACGGCGCGGCCTCTGCGTTCGGGACGGTTTCGGTCAGCAACCAGTTGCCCGTCGATGCGATGCCCTCCGTCGCGTCGAAGTGAGCCTCCGCCAAGGGCCGCACCACCGGAAGTTGGGCGTCGAGAGCCGCGCGCAGAGCCTGAAATTCTGCGGCGGATTTGGGACCGCGGGCGGCGTCTCGTGCGCGGTCCGTGAAGCGCACGGGCCGGTGCAGCTTGAGGTGCACGTGCAGCGGCGACGCCGATTCCAGGGCCAAGGAGCCCTGATAGACGGTTCGAACGGACGATTGCTTCACCAAGCTCACGTCCCGTAGCGCCGCCACGAGTGCAGCCGGATCGGCGCAATCGAACAGCGGGCGGAGGGCGGGCTCAGCAGACGCGACGAGTTGACCCGTGCATCCTGAACCCGTGACGCGGAGAATCGGCTCGAGCACCATGTGGAAGCTGCATCGATACTACCTGAAAGAAGTCGCGGTCAACTCACTGCTGACTTTGGTTGTGATCTTCGTGATCGTGCTCGTCTCGCTGGTGTCTCGGGCCATCGGCATGGCACAGGGCGGCAACTTGCTGGATGCCGGTTTGATCGTCGTGCTGTTCGCGATCGACACGTTCCCGCATCTGCTGACGATCGGCCTGCTGTTTGGCACCGTGCTGACCTTCGCTCGTGCGGCTCAGGACCGTGAGATCACGGCGATTCGCAGTGCGGGCATCAGCCCTCGGGTGCCCATGGTCTCCGCGCTGCTCATGGGCGTGGTGTTTTCTGGGATTGGCGCGTTCTTCATGCACTACGCGATCCCGTATGCGCACTTCATGAAGTATCGGGTGGTGCCCGAGATGGTGCGCAGCCTGGTCATCAACCTGCAAACCGATAAGGACCACGTTGAGCTGTCCGGCGCAACGCTCTACTTCGCCCGGCGAGATGAGAACTCCGTGCTGCACGACTGCCGGATCTACATCAAGCGAGAGATGCCCCGGACGTCGATTCTGCACGGATCCAGCACCTGGGTGGCGGATGAGGTCTGGTGGGAGGTTGACGTGGATTCCGCGCAGATCGTCCTGCACTTCAAGGGCCTGCGTGACGTCGTCACGGGCACCCGGCCCGGTGGGCGTCAGGAGGCTCGATTCAGCCTGCGCGCGATCACGGAGCAGAACCGCCGCCATGAAGGCGACAAGGATTTGAGCAGCGACGTGTTGCTGGCCGAAGTCGCGCGAGGCGTCTATCCCCAGCAGGCCAACGCGGCGCATTACACGGTGCAGCGTCGGTCGTGTTTCGCCCTGATGCCGTTCCTCTTCGCGCCGATTGGTTTCGCAATCGGAGTGTTGGCTCGCGACCGCGGCCGCATGACCGCGATCTTGTTCACGCTCATTCCGCTGGGAATCTTCTACACTTGCGACTTGGCAGGCGTGGAGTTGCTTCGCACAACGGGATGGGTGGGTTTCGCTTGGCTGCCAGCCGCCGTCATCATCGTTCTGGGGACGCCGTTCTGCTGGCGCTTGTTGCGGCTGTGAACGCCCGAAGGATATTCGCGTGATTGGTCGTCTAGATCGCTACGTAGGCAAGAGTGTCGTCGGCGCATGGTTCGCGGCGCTCGCGTTCATGCTGTTTCTGTTCATCCTGATCGATGCGCTGCTGAACCTCGGCACGTACTTCAGCCGAGGCGCAGATGCCGGTCTGACGACGATGCAGCTGGTTGGCTACCTGGCGCGCTACTACGTGCAGCTATCGCCCGTGCTGTTCGTGACGGTGGCACCTTTTGCCACCGTGATCGCGTGCATGTTCGCGATGTCTCGGCACATGGCGTTCAACGAGATCGCGCCGATGCTGTTCATCGGGCGCAGCATGCATCGCATCTTGATGCCGGTGTTCGTGGTCGCGGTGCTGGCGGGTTTGGCCATGGCGGCTGCCTGGGAGTTCGCGATTCCACACGTCGCCGAGTCGGTGGCCGCGAAGCAGCAGATCCTTTCTGCCGACATGATGCAGGCGCGTTCGATGGAGCTGCAGGACCCCGAAGACGACGGGCGCCGGCTGTTCACGAAGAGCTACAACCATGAAACCCGGGCCATGGAAGGCATGCAGTTCATCGCCCAGGGGGCGATGCCCGACGACATGATGATGGTCGAAGCGGATAAGGCGATGTGGAACATCGACCGCCGCGACTGGGAACTGGTCAATGGTTGGACGATCACGCGCACCGGCAAGCGCCAGCGCGATTGGCTAGAAGCCGGTGAGTCCTTCACTCCGAACCTGATCTGGCAGGCGGGCAAGCGAGTCAAAGACTCCGAACAACTGTCCTACACCGACCTGCTCGCGCTGCGGGAGCTGCGGCCGAACCATCGCGAATACGTGCTGACGTTTCATCGGCATCTCAGCTTGCCGTTGGCGAACATCGTCTTGCTGCTCTTGGCGGTGCCATTCGCCGTGCACTTCGAGCGAGGGAGCAGCGTGGGTCGAGTGCTCCTGGCCATCGTGGTTTGCGTGGCCTACCTGCTGGTGGACTTGACTTGCCAAAGCCTCGGTGAAGAGAACTACCTGCACCCCATTGTCGCGGCGTGGACGCCGACGATCTTGTTCGGCTCCCTAGGGCTGGTGATGTTCAGCGGACTGCGCAGCTGATCGGGATTCTTGGGCCTGCTGCGGTCCCGTCATCAGTCGAACCGCTACATTTAGGCCATGGTGAAGATTCCAGGATCCATCGTTTCCGCGGGGCTGCTGCTGTTGGCAGTGCCGTTCGCCGTGCCCGCAAGCGCCCTGGCCCAATCGCCGACATCGCGGCCGGCACGCAAGTTCGACAAGGCTCTGTTTCTGCGTAACGACT